>NZ_JBQHUP010000023.1:0-38650 GCF_052065175.1 Dysosmobacter sp. HCP28S3_G4
AGGGCGCGTTTTGTAATCACAACAAATATTGAAAAAATTAATACTGTGACCTCTGCGGGTTCGCGGCGGCGGGCGGCAGCCCCCCCCGCAGCCCTCACGGGTCCTTTCAAATCAGGATCAATTGCGCAAGTTTACTTGGTGGGAACGGTGATACCCTTCTCAGCAAAGTACTTGGCAGCGCCGGGATGATAGGGAACGGAGGTCATGGAAGCGGCATAGTCCAGATCCAGCTCGCCGCCCTTGGCATGCTGCGCGGTGATGGCGTCCTTATTCTCGAAGATGGTGGAGACGAAGTCATACACAGCGTCCTCGGAGACATCGTCGTTGACGATGACAACGGCGCCCACGGCCACGGTGGTCACGTCCTCGTCCAGGCCGTCATAAGTGCCGCCGGCGATGACGTTCTTGGTGTAGTAGGGAGAAGAAGCGGTCAGCTGATCGATGTGCTCATCATCCAGGCTCACCAGGTAGACGGGCTTGGAGGTGGCCAGGTCGGTGATGGCGGTGGTGGGGGCGCCGGCCACGACGAAGGCGGCGTCGATCTTGCCGTCCTTCAGAGCGTCGGCACTTTCGCCGAAGGACTGATAGGTGGCGTTGATGTCGTTCTCAGTCAGGCCATAGACGCCCAGCAGATCGATGGCATTGTAGTAAGTACCGGAACCGGCGGCGCCGATGGAGACGCTCTTGCCCTTCAGGTCAGCCACGGTCTTGATGTCGGGGTTGGTGGTGACGATCTGGACCTGCTCCATGTACAGAGCGGCGGCGACGGAGAAGCTGTCCACCTTGCCGGACTCAGCGAACAGGTTGGTGCCGGTGTAGGCGTAGCTCATAACGTCGGACTGGCTGAAGGCCATATCGTTCTCGCCGTCCTCCATGGCCTCGATGTTGGCCTGAGAGCCGCCGGACTCAACAGCGGTGATGTCCAGGCCGGTGTTGGAGCTGACATACTGGGCCAGCACGCTGCCGAAGCCATAGTAAGTACCGGAGACGCCGCCGGTGCCCATGGTCAGCTTGTCGGTGGCGCCGGTGCCGCCGGTGGAGGGAGTGGACGCCGCGGCGCTGCTGGAAGCTGCGGAGGACGCCGCGGGAGTGGAGGCTGCCGCGCTGCTGCCGCTATTGCTGCTGCCGCAGCCGGCCAGCAGAGAGACGGTCATGAGCGCTGCCAGAGACAGAGACAAAAACTTTTTCATACTCGTTCCTCTTTTCTTCAATATTGTCGGGACAAACTTCCCTGTTTGCATATTATACAAGATTGGCTTTCATATTTCAAGGGTTTTTCGGACTTATTTTGTTTTTTGCCGCAAGTCTTTGCAGGCATTCTTGCAAAATTCGACTTTTTCGTACTTTTTTGCGCCTTATTTTCAAATGAAACCGGTTTCGTTCAGAAAGGTCGGCCTTTTTTCGTCCGTTAAAATATTGTTAATCTTTCCCGGCTTTTTTGTAAAAGTCCCCGCTTCGCGGACCTTTGTCTTCTTTATAAAAACAATATGTTTTGGTGTTGTCCGCCTCAAACAATATTCAGGCGTTGTTTTGTCCGGGCCGGCACCCGATAGGTCGACCTATCCGGAGGACGACAGAGCGCCGCCGGATGCTCCGGCGGCGCTCTGCTGCTGCGATTTCAGTCTTTACTTCTTGGCCTTGGAGTCCACCACGTCCTTCAGCAGGGCGGTGAAGTCCTCCATGCTCATGGTGCCCAGGTCGCCGTCGGCGCGGTGGCGCGGAGAGACGGTGCCGTTCTCCATATCCCGGTCGCCCACCACCAGCATATAGGGGATCTTCTCCAGCTGGGCCTCCCGGATCTTCTTGCCGATCTTCTCGTTGCGGTAGTCCACGGTGACGCGGTAGCCCAGGGCCTCCAGCTTCTTCGCCTGCTGGGCGCAGTAGTCGCTGGCCCGGTCGGTGACGGGCAGGAAGCGGACCTGCTCGGGGGCCATCCAGGTGGGCAGGGCGCCGGCATACTCCTCGATGAGGTAGGCCAGAGTCCGCTCATAGCAGCCCAGGGAGGTGCGGTGGATGATATAGGGCAGCTTCTTCTCTCCGTTCTCATCGATATAGTACATGCCGAAGCGCTGGGCCAGCAGCATATCGATCTGGATGGTGACCAGGGTGTCCTCCTTGCCGTAGACGTTCTTGTACTGGATGTCCAGCTTGGGGCCGTAGAAGGCGGCCTCGTCGATGCCGATGGTGTACTCCACGTCCAGATCGTCCAGGATCTGGGCCATGATGCGCTGGGCCTCCTCCCACTGCTCGGCGGTGCCCTCATACTTGTTGTTGGGGTTGGCGGGGTCCCACTGGGAGAACCGGAAGGTGCACTTGTCCAGCAGGCCCACGGTGCCCAGGCAGTACTTGGCCAGGTCCAGGCAGCCCTTGAACTCCTCCTCCAGCTGATCAGGACGCAGCACCAGATGGCCCTCGGAGATGGTGAACTGGCGGACGCGGATCAGGCCGTGCATCTCGCCGGAGTCCTCGTTGCGGAACAGAGTGGAGGTCTCGCCCAGCCGCATGGGCAGGTCGCGGTAGGAGCGCTGGCGGTTCAGATAGACCTGATACTGGAAGGGGCAGGTCATGGGACGGAGGGCGAAGCACTCCTTGGTCTCGTCCATGGGGTCGCCCAGGATGAACATACCGTCCAGATAGTGGTCCCAGTGGCCGGAGATGCGGTACAGGTCCCGCTTGGCCATCAGGGGGGTCTTGGTCAGCAGATAGCCCCGCTTCTGCTCGGTGTCCTCCACCCAGCGCTGGAGAGTCTGGATGACCCGGGCGCCCTTGGGCAGCAGGATGGGCAGGCCCTGGCCGATGCAGTCCACGGTGGTGAAGTACTCCAACTCACGGCCCAGCTTGTTGTGGTCCCGCTTCAGAGCTTCAGCCTGCTTGGCCAGGTACTCGTCCAGCTCCTCCTTCTTGGGGAAGGCGATGCCGTAGATGCGCTGGAGCTGCTTGCGGCTGGAGTCGCCCCGCCAGTAGGCGGCGTTGCAGGCGGTGAGCTTGATGCCGTTGCCCTTGATGCGGCCGGTGGAGTCCAGATGGGGACCGGCGCAGAGATCGGTGAAGTCGCCCTGCTTGTAGAAGGAGATGACGGCGTCCTCCGGCAGGTCGTTGATCAGCTCCACCTTGTAGGGCTCGCCCTTCTCCTCCATGAACTTGACGGCCTCTTCCCGGGGCAGCTCGAACCGCTCCAGCTTCAGCTTCTCCTTGCAGATCTTCCGCATCTCGGCCTCGATCTTCTCCAGATCCTCGGCGGTGAAGGTCTCCTCGCTGTCCAGATCGTAGTAGAAGCCGTTGTCGATGCTGGGGCCGATGGCCAGCTTGGTCTCCGGCCACAGCCGCTT
The DNA here is from genome assembly GCF_052065175.1 of Dysosmobacter sp. HCP28S3_G4. Taxonomy (NCBI): domain Bacteria; kingdom Bacillati; phylum Bacillota; class Clostridia; order Eubacteriales; family Oscillospiraceae; genus Dysosmobacter; species Dysosmobacter sp. HCP28S3_G4. The sequence goes on from NZ_JBQHUP010000023.1 coordinate 3,330, forward strand.
CACGGCCTGGGCCAGCACGTGGGAGCAGGTGTGCCAGTAGGTACGGCGGTACTGCTCGTTTTCAAAGGTATACTGGTTGTTTTCTTCGGACATAACAATTCCTCCTTGTATTGAGGGGCAAGCATGAAAAAAACTCACCCCTGACAGAATCAGGGGTGAGATACGAAAAACGTATTCCACGGTTCCACCCTGCTTGCATCCCCACGGGATGCCGCTCGTGTCCTCTGTAACGGGAGGTCCCGTCCCAGCCTACATATCGGTGGGCGGCTCCAAGGCGGTAGCTGGTTCCGGTTCCGGCAAGGGCCGTTTGCAGCCAGCGGCGGCCCCTCTCTGATGACTTTCCCGGACAGCGTCCTTTTCAACGCTTTTTATCGGCAAGTATGATATCACGCCGTTTTGTCGTTGTCAAGGGGACAGCGGCGGGAATCGGACCGGTTTTTTCGGAGATACTTATTTAAGATAGGAGTGATGAGATAGGAGATATCAGTTTCCATCCGGCCCGGCGTATCTCCTATCTCGTATCTCCTATCTCCCCCCCGTTTCGGGGGCGAAATTTGTGAAATTTTCTGTTGACAAGAAAGGCCCTTTTCGATAGAATAGTCAACCGAAAAGATTCGAGGACAGAACATTTTGAGGATGCAGAAAGTGAGGGATTCATCCATGGAGCTGCTGCTCACAGGCGGAGCGGTCTTCCGCGGCGGAGTGTTTGAAAACGCCGATGTTGCCATTTCTGACGGCCGTATTGTTTCCGTTTCCCCCAATCTCCCCCGTGCCGGTTTTTCCGTTGTACAAGTCCATGACTGTTTGATCGTTCCAGGTTTCGTTGATGTGCATGTTCATCTTCGGGAGCCTGGTTTTTCTTATAAAGAGACGGTGGGCACCGGCACCGCTGCCGCAGCCGCCGGCGGCTACACCGCCGTGTGCGCCATGCCCAACCTGAAGCCGGTGCCGGACAGCGTCGAGAACCTCCGGCCGGAGCTGGACGCCATCCGCCGGGACGGCAAGGTCCACGTCTACCCCTACGGCGCCATCACCTGCGGCGAGAAGGGAGACCGGCTGGCGGACATGGCCGCCATGGCCCCCCATGTGGCGGGCTTCTCCGACGACGGCCGGGGCGTCCAGGACCGGGAGATGATGCGGGACGCCATGGAGCTGGCCAAATCCCTGGACAAGCCCATCGTGGCCCACTGCGAGGACGAGTCCCTGCTGGCCAAGGGCTGGTGCGTCCACGACGGGGAGTTCGCCCGTATCCACGGCCTCACCGGCAACGATCCCGCCAGCGAGTGGCGGCAGGTGGAGCGGGACATCGAGCTGGTGCGGGACACCGGCTGCCGCTATCACGTCTGCCACATGTCCACCAAGGAGAGCGTGGCGCTGGTCCGGGCCGCCAAGGCCGACGGCCTGCCCGTCACCTGCGAGACCGGCCCCCACTACCTGACCCTGTGCGACATGGACCTCCAGGACGACGGCGGCTTCCGCATGAATCCCCCCATCCGCTCCGCCGCGGACCGGGACGCCCTGCTGCAGGGCCTGCTGGACGGCACCGTGGACTGCATCGCCACGGACCACGCCCCCCACTCCGCCCAGGAGAAATCCGGTGGCCTCCGGAACAGCCTCAACGGCATCGTGGGCCTGGAGTGCGCCTTCCCGGTGCTGTACACCCAGCTGGTGGAGAGCGGCATCACTACTCTGCCCCTGCTGCTGGACCGGCTGTGCGTCCGGCCCCGGAACATCTTCCGTCTGCCCGGCGGCGCCATCGAGGCGGGCGCGCCCGCCGACCTGACGGTCATCGATCCCCGGCGTCCCCACGCCATCGACCCTGCCGCCTTCCGCTCCATGGGCAAGGCCACGCCCTTCGCCGGCTGGCCCGTCACCGCTGCCATCGCCATGACCATCTGCGGCGGCGAGGCCGTGTACGGCAGCTTCGACCGTGAAAAGGAGATGTACCTGTGATCCAGACGACTTTGACCCTGGCCCAGTCCCGCCCCCTGACGGCGGACGTGTGGGAGATGGCCTTCCTGGGCGACACCGAGGCCTTCTCCCGCCCCGGCCAGTTTGTGAATATTGAACTCCCCGGCAAGTTCCTCCGCCGCCCCATCTCCGTGGCCAACTACACGGAGGAGGGCCTGCTGCTCCTGGTCCGGGTGGCCGGACAGGGCACTGCGGAGCTGGTGGCCTCCCCCGCTGGCACCCGGTTCAACACCCTGACGGGCCTGGGCAATGGCTTCGACGTGTCGGAGCAGGGGGAGCACCCCGTCCTCATCGGCGGCGGCATCGGCATCGCGCCGCTGTACGGCCTGGCCCGGAAGATGGTGGGCCTGGGCCAGCGGCCCACGGTGGCCCTGGGCTTCCGGAACCAGAACGACGTGTTCTACGCCGAGGAATTCGCCCTGCTGGGCTGCCAGGTCTTCGTGGCCACGGAGGACGGCAGCCTGGGCACCAAGGGCTTCGTCACCGACTGCGTGAAAAACTTCGTGCCGGAGGCGGACTACGCCTTCGTCTGCGGCCCCACCCCCATGCTGAAGGCCGTCTATGCCCTGCCCCAGCTGAAGGGCGGACAGTTCAGCTTCGAGGCCCGGATGGCCTGCGGCTTCGGCGCCTGCGTGGGCTGCACCATCCAGACCAACAGCGGCCCGAAGCGGGTCTGCAAGGACGGCCCCGTGTTCCGGAAGGAGGACATCGCATGGTAAATCTGTCTGTCTCTCTGGCGGGCGTGGAGCTGAAAAACCCCATCATCCCCGCCTCCGGCACCTTCGGCTACGGCCGGGAGTTCGCCGGGCTGTACGATCTGAACGTTCTGGGCAGCTTCTCCTTCAAGGGCACCACCGGAGAGGCCCGGCTGGGCAATCCCCAGCCCCGCATTGCGGAGGCCCCCGCCGGGATGCTCAACGCCGTGGGCCTCCAGAACCCCGGCGTGGACGCCGTCATCGCCGAGGAGATCCCCAACATGGCCAAGCTGTTCCGGGGCCCCCTCATCGCCAACGTGGGCGGCTTCACCCTGGACGAGTACGCGGAGAACTGCCGCCGTCTGGGCGAATGTGACCAGGTGGGCATTCTGGAGGTGAACATCTCCTGCCCCAACGTCCACTGCGGCGGAAAGAACTTCGGCTCCGACCCCCGGTCCGCCGCCGAGGTGACGAGCGCCGTGAAGGCCGTCACGGACAAGCCGGTGTTCATGAAGCTGTCCCCCAACGTGACGGACATCGCCGAGATCGCCCGGGCCTGCGCCGACGCCGGGGCCGACGGCATCTGCCTGATCAACACCCTGCTGGGCATGCGCATCGATTTGAAGTCGAAGCGTCCCCTTCTGGCCAACCGCACCGGCGGACTGTCCGGTCCCGCGGTGTTCCCCGTGGCGGTGCGGATGGTTTGGGACGTGTACGAGGCGGTGGACATTCCCGTCATCGGCTGCGGCGGCGTCGCCAGCGCCGAGGACGCCTGCGAGCTGATGCTGGCGGGTGCCTCCGCCGTGGAGGTGGGCGCCGCCAACCTCCGGGATCCCTACGCCTGCAAGAAGATCGTTGAAAATCTGCCCGCCGTCTGCGGGCGGCTGGGCGTGGAGAACATCTCCGACCTCACCGGTGCCGCCCACCGGTAAACAAGAAAGGATGGTATGCAATATGAGCGCGAAAGACGTGATCATCGCCCTGGACTTCCCCACCCGTGAGGAGACGCTGGCGTTCCTGGACCGGTTCCCCGCCGGTGAGAAGCCCTTCGTGAAGATCGGCATGGAGCTGTTCTACGCCGAGGGCCCGGCCATCGTCCGGGACATCAAGGCCCGGGGCCACAAGATCTTCCTGGACCTGAAGCTCCACGACATCCCCAACACCGTCAAGCGGGCCATGAACGTGCTGTCCCGTCTGGACGTGGACATGGTGAACCTCCACGCCGCCGGCGCGTCGGAGATGATGAAGGCCGCCATTGAGGGCCTGACACGGCCCGACGGCACCCGCCCCATCCTCATCGCCGTCACCCAGCTGACCTCCACCGACGCCGCCGCCCTGAAAAACGAGCTGCTCATCGACGTCCCCATGGTGGAGACGGTGATGCGCTACGCCAAGAACGCCGCCGGCTGCGGCCTGGACGGCGTGGTCTGCTCTCCCCTGGAGGCGGCCATCGTCAAGGAGAACTGCGGTGAGAACTTCCTGACCGTCACCCCGGGCATCCGGTTCGCCGACAGTGCCGTGGGCGATCAGAAGCGGATCATGACGCCGGAGAAGGCCGCCCACAGCGGATGCGACTATCTGGTCATGGGACGGCCCATCACCCAGGCGGAGGATCCTGTTGCCGCCTACCGGCGGGCTTTGAAGGACTTTCTGGGATAAGGCTCCCATTTGTCCCGCGGGGCGGGGGTGCGGCGAAGGCCGCAGCTTCAAAACCCCCTTTCTCTTTTTCCGAGGAAAAAGAGAAAGCGCCTTTTGATGGTGTCAAGAGAAAAAGGCTTAGCGGCGGCATTCCGGACTTCGTCCGGAACGCTCGCAGCGCCTGTTACGGGGGTTTGGCCCGGATATGACCTGCGGGCTTTGCCTCCTGTATCCGCTCTTGACACCAACGAAAGCCCGGGTCCCGCCCGGATGCTCTGCCGTTCTCTTTTCGCTGCCGCACCCTGGCAGTTTGAGAGGGCCCGGCGCCGTTCTTTCGATACCCACCGGATCGCGTCAGCAAAACAGAAGCAGGGGCCATCCGGAACCACCCCGACACCAGTCTTCCGCAACCTCCAAGGTGCGGCAGCAAAAGAGAAGCAGAGGGCATACGGAAGCGCCCTCAGCTTCCGAACCTGCATATGCGGTTGAGTGGACGCAAGCCCTTGAATCAGCACCCCAATAACCCCCGTAACAGGCGGGAAAAGGCGTTTCAAACGAAGTTTGAAATGCCGCCGCCAGCGTCTTTTCTCTTGACACCATCAAAAGGCGCTTTCTCTTTTCGGCGCAACCGATAGGGGCCCCCACAAAAGCCCAGCGAAGCGGGTTTTGTGGGGAAGAGGAAAGCGGCGAAGCGCCGCCAGCGGCGGAAAAAGCGAGCCGGTTTCGAGGAAGCGGCGCGATTGGCGGACCCGAAGGGGACGGGAATCGCAATGCCGCGACGGTGTGCAAGGGGGCAACGAAGCGGCATGAGGGATGCCCTCCCCCGCAGGGCGTCCCGAATATAGCGCAGTTTGACCCGACGACGAAAGGGGGTTTTGAAGCCATCGGCCTTCGCCGATTTCCCCCGCGCCCCGAAGGGGCGCCCCTAACAGACCATCACTGTATTTGATATAAGGAGGATTTCCCATGAGCATCGAACGCACCATCGCCCACGACCTGCTCTCCATCGGCGCGGTCTTCCTGCGTCCGGACGAGCCCTTCACCTGGGCCAGCGGCATCCACAGCCCCATCTACTGCGACAATCGCCTGACCCTGACGGCCCCCACCGTCCGCACCCACGTGGAGGAGGGCCTGGTGGACCTGATCTGCAAGCACTATCCCACCGTAGAGGTCCTCATGGGCACCTCCACCGCCGGTATCGCCCACGCCGCCATCTGCGGCCATCTCATGGGCCTGCCCATGGGCTACGTCCGCTCCGGCAACAAGGACCACGGCCGCCAGAACCGCATCGAGGGCAAGCTGCTCCCCGGCCAGAAGGTCGTGGTGGTGGAGGACCTGATCTCCACCGGCGGCAGCTGCATCGAGGTGGTGGAGGCCCTGCGGGAGGCCGGTGCCGAGGTGCTGGGCATCGTGTCCATCTTCACCTACGGCCTCCAGAAGGGCCTGGACCGCATGGCCGCCGCCAACGTCACCAACTACTCCCTGTCCAACTTCGACGCCGTCTGCCAGGTGGCCGCCGAGGAGGGCAAGATCCGCCCCGAGGACATCGACCGGCTGAAGAAGTTCCGGGCCGATCCCTCCGACGAGAGCTGGATGAATCACTAACGTTTTATAAACCCGATCGGGTATCAAGAAAGGAGATATTATGCGAAATCTGATTGATGTCACTGACCTGACCAAAGAGGAGATCAACGCCCTCATCGCCACTGCCGAGGACATGATCGCCCATCCGGCAGACTACCAGGAGGTCTGCCGCCACAAGCAGCTGGCCACCCTGTTCTTCGAGCCCTCCACCCGCACCCGTCTGAGCTTTGAGTCCGCCATGCTGGCCCTGGGCGGCAGCGTCCTGGGCTTCTCCGCCGCCGGCTCCAGCTCCACCGCCAAGGGCGAGACCGTGGTGGACACCGTCCACACCGTCAGCTGCTACGCCGACATCATCGCCATGCGCCATCCCAAGGAGGGCGCGCCCTTCGCCGCCGCACAGCGCAGCGAGGTGCCCATCATCAACGCCGGCGACGGCGGCCACAACCACCCCACCCAGACCCTGACCGACCTGCTGACCATCCATCGTGAGAAGGGCCGTCTGGACGACTTCACCATCGGCTACTGCGGCGACCTGAAGTTTGGCCGCACCGTCCACTCCCTGGTGAACGCCCTGGCCCGCGAGACCGGCATCCGGTTCGTCTTCATCTCCCCGGAGGAGCTGAAGCTGCCCGACTACCTGAAGCAGAACGTGCTGGACAAGAACCACCTGAACTACGAGGAGACCACCTCCCTGGAGGAGGCCATCCCCGATCTGGACATCCTGTACATGACCCGCGTCCAGAAGGAGCGCTTCTTCAACGAGGCCGACTACATCCGCCTGAAGGACACCTACGTGCTGGATCCCGAGAAGCTGGTCCCCGCCAAGAAGGATCTGTGCATCCTGCATCCCCTGCCCCGTGTCAACGAGATCTCCGTGGCCGTGGATGACGATCCCCGCGCCTGCTATTTCCGTCAGGTGAAGAACGGCAAGTTCATCCGCATGGCTCTGATCCAGCAGCTGCTGGCCTGGAACGCGTAAAGGGAGGAGTTTGAATCTATGAATATCGACAGCATTCAGAACGGCGTCGTCATCGACCACATCAAGTCCGGCAAGAGCATGGACATCTACCGCTACCTGCACCTGGACGAGCTGGACTGCCAGGTGGCCATCATCAAGAACGCCCGCAGCGAGCACATGGGCCGCAAGGACATCATCAAGATCGACACCCCCATGGAGGTGGATCTGGACGTGCTGGGCTACATTGATCCCGACATCACCGTCAACATCATCCAGGACGGCAAGCTGGTGGAGAAGAAGCACCTGGCCCTGCCGGAGAAGCTGGTGAACGTGATCCACTGCAAGAACCCCCGCTGCATCACCGTGGCAGAGCCCCAGCTGGACGCCATCTTCCTGCTGAACGACCCTGAGAAGCACACCTATCGCTGCGCCTACTGCGATACCGAGAAGAAGCGGAGCATCTGATCCCGCCCACTTTCCGAAAAGGGGTATTGTCCGAATTCCCGGCGCCGCTGTCAGCGGCGCCGGTTTCGGCTTTTCCCGCCTCCGCGCGATCACTTGATTGGGAGAGACTGCCTTGAACGAACCATCCACTCAGAATCACACCCTGCGGGGCGTCCTGTGCACCACCATCGGCGGCGTGTGCTGGGGCTTTTCCGGCACCTGCGGGCAGTATCTGTTTTCCACCACCGATATCAGCACCCTCTGGCTGACCTGCATCCGCCTGCTGACCGCCGGTACATTGATGCTCCTGCTGGCCCTGCGGAGCCACCGCCGCCGGATCCTGGAGCTGCTGCGGTCTCCCCGGGATCTGGCGGGCGTGGCCGTTTTCGGCGTGTTCGGTCTGGCCATGTGCCAGCTGTCCTATATGACCGCCATCTCCTACTCCAACGCCGCCACCACCACCGTCCTCCAGAACCTGAACCTGGTGTTCATCATGCTCCTCTCCTGCCTGCGCACCCGGCGGCGGCCCAACCGGGCGGAGGGCGTCTCCCTGGCGCTGGCGCTGGCGGGCACCTACATCCTGGCCACCGGCGGAGACCCCCGGCACATGGTCCTCTCCGGCCGGGGCCTGTTCTGGGGCATCGCCACCGCCGTGGCCGTCACCATCTACACCCTGCTGCCCCGGCGGCTGCTGCCCAAGTGGGGCCAGGAGGTGGTCACCGGCTGCGGCATGCTCATCGGCGGCGTGGCGCTGAATCTGGCCGCCCGCAGCTGGACGCTGTACGTCCCCATCCCGGGACGGGCATGGCTGGCAATCGGGGCCATTGTGGTTCTGGGCACCGTGGTCTCCTTCACCCTGTTCATGCGGGGCCTTCAGGACGTGGGGGCCGTCAAGTCCTCCATGCTGGCCTCCACGGAGCCGGTGTCCGCCACCATCTTCTCCGCCCTGTGGCTGGGCACCACCTTCTCCGCCCCGGACCTCATCGGCTTCGCCTGCATCATCGCCACCATCTTCCTGCTGGCGAAGTCGGAGTGAACCCGCCGCCCGTCCCTCCGGAGGGGCGAAGGACCTCACCATCGCCTGAAACAGAACGCGGAACGTCTCCGGACGTTCCGCGTTTTCCCTCTTGACATGGCGTCTCTCTGCGTATATACTTAGCATTACTAAATAGTATTGCTAAGGAGAGGAGGCGTTCCATGGACAGCCGCTACGTCCAGCAGTTCAAAAAAGGCTCCCTGGAGATGGTGCTGCTGTGTCTCATTGCCAAGGGGGAGACCTACGGCTACGAGATCATCACGGCGCTGAACCGGCAGGGCGGGGAAGTGCTGGGCTATGCCCGGGAGGGCACCGTCTATCCCATCCTCTACCGGCTTCAGGAGGCGGGGCTGATCCAGAGCCGTCTGGCCCCCTCGGGAGCCAACGGCGGCACCCGGAAATACTACTCCGTCACGCCCCAGGGCCGGGAGACGCTGGCGGCGCTCATCGCCTTCTGGCGGGACTACGCCGCCTGCGTGGAGGGCTTCATCGACGGTCACGAACAGGAGGAGCACCTATGAGAGAACAGTACATCCGGCAGGTGAAACGGCTTTTGAAGGTCCCCCGGCGGAAGAAGCGGGACATCCTCCGGGATCTGGAGGAGTCCTTCGCCGCGGCGGCAGAGCACGGCGAGACGGAACAGCAGGTCCTGGACCGGCTGGGCACGCCGGAGGAGTTTGCCGCCGCCATGACGGAGCCGTCGGACGAGGCGGCTTACCGCCACCGGCGGACGGCGGCGGCGCTGGTGACGGCGCTGGCGGTGTGCGCCGGGGCCTTCGGCCTCCGGTCGGGACTGCTGGCCGCCCGCAGCGCGTCCCTGGGTATCATCGGCGGCGCCGACGGCCCCACCGTCATCTTCGTCACCGGCTCCGGCGGCCTGTGGACCGCCCTGCTGAACCTGACGGCGGGCCCGTGGTGGGCCGGTCTGCTGGGGCTGGCGGGGATCCTGGCCCTGCTGGCGGCGGCGGTGCTGGTGGCGCGGCTGCTGCTCCAGCGGAGGAAGCGGAAATGAAGCGGCTGCTTTCCGTTCTGACGGCGGCGCTGCTGGCGCTGGCCCTTGCCTCCTGCGGCGCGTCCCCCTCCCCCGCCCCGGCGGACAGCGGGGCGCTGCCGGAAGCCCTGGAAATTGTCAACGGCGCATGGCCGGACAACGACTTCACCGCCGCCGTCCCCCGTCCGGAGACGGGCGTGGTGGAGAGCGGCTGGCTGGCGGAGGGCGCGTACTGCGCCCTGACCCTCACCGGCGTGGATGATGACGCCTTCGCCGGTTATCTGACGTTACTGGAGGACGCCGGGTTCTCTCAAGCCGCCTACAATTCAGAGGCGCTGGCCATGGGCGTCTCCGCCGGGACGCTGTACACCGGCGGGAACGTGAGCGTCAGTCTGGCCCATCAGGGGGACACGCTGGCGCTGTCCATCAGCTTTTTGACATAGCAAAACAGGAGATGGGAACGATTCGTTCCCATCTCCTGTTGTTTTCCGTGATGTTTCGCGCTCACAGTCCCCGCCAGGACTCGGGCCGCAGGCGGCTGAGATCGTGCTCCGCCTGATCGATGGTCCGGAGCATGGCCTCCCGGTCGCCGTTCAGCGTTCCCCGGAGGGACAGGTAGTTGCTGGCGTGGTTCATGCGGAATACGCTGCCGGGACTGTCCAGATGCTCCACCAGCAGACGGGTCTCCGTCAGCACCTGGGGCGGCGTCAGCAGCTGGAAGCTGCCCTCGTTCACCCAGTCGTACAGGGGCGTCTCCGGCTCCACCATCAGCGTCAGCATCCCGATATACTCCGGGTTCATGGCGTTGAAGGCCGCCGCCGTGTCCAGGGCGTGGCGCTCCATCCACTCCGGACCGCCCAGTCCGGTGATGGCGGTGACGGACAGGGCCATGCCGCTCTCCCGGACCTTCCGGCCCATCTCGACGATCTCGCCGGACATGTGGCCCTTCCGCATCCGTTTCAGCACCTGGTCGCAGCCGGACTCCAGGCCCATGTACACCATGGTCAGGCCCTTCTCCCGCAGCGTCCGCAGCTCCTCCGGCGTCCGGAACCGGATGGAGGACGGGGAGGCGTAGCTGGTGACCCGCTGGCACTCCGGGAACAGCGCCCGGACGGTGTCCAGAATGGTGTACAGCTCCGACGCCCGGCGCACCAGGGCGTCGCCGTCGGCCAGGAAGACCTTCTCCACGTGGGGATAGACCTGCCGGGCCATGCGGAAGTCCTCCAGCACCTCCTCCAGGGGGCGGACGGCGAACCGCTTGGCCTTGTACATGGAGCAGAAGGCGCAGGTGTTGTGGCTGCACCCGTAGGTCACCTGGACAATGAGGCTCCGGGCCTCGGAGGGCGGGCGGTAGACGTCGCCGTAGTATCTCATTCCGCCAGCAGCTTCTCCAGGGCGGCCAGCTTCAGGCAGACGCACAGCACCTCCATGGCCTGCTTCAGCTCCTCAACGGGAGGCAGGGACGGGGCGATGCGGATGTTGGAGTCCTGGGGGTCCTTGCCGTAGGGGAAGGTGGCGCCGGCGCCGGTCATGGTGACGCCCGCCTCCTTGCACAGGGCCAGGGCCCGCTTTGCGGTGCCGGGCATGGCGTCCAGAGACACGAAGTAGCCGCCCTTGGGATGGGTCCAGGAGGCGATGCCCAGGGGGGCGATCTCCCGGTCCAGGGCGTCGGTGACGGCCTGGAACTTGGGGGCCATGATGGCGGCGTGGCGCTTCATCAGCTCCAGGGTGTGGGCCTTGTCCTTCAGATACAGGACGTGGCGCTGCTGGTTCACCTTGTCGTAGCTGATGATCTGGATGCCCATGAGCTTGGTGAGGTAGGCGATGTTGGCCTCGGAGGCGGCCATGCAGGCCACGCCCGCGCCGGGCAGGGTGATCTTGGAGGTGGAGGCGAACTCATACACCATGTCGGCGTTGCCGTTCTCCTCGCACAGGCTCAGGATGTCGGCGAAGGGCACGAAGTCGCCGTCGAACTCATGGATGCAGTAGGCGTTGTCCCACATGAGCATGAAGTCCGGCGCGGCGGGCTTCATGGACGCCAGACGGCGGATGGTTTCGTCGGAGTAGAGATAGCCCTGGGGGTTGGAGTACTTGGGCACGTTCCACATGCCCTTGACGGCGGGGTCCTGAATGGCCTTCTCCACGGCGTCCATGTCAGGGCCGTCGGGAGTCATGGGGATGGTGACCAGCTCAAAGCCGAAGGACTCCACCACCTTGAAGTGGCGGTCATAGCCGGGAGCGGGGCACAGCCACTTCAGGCCCTTCTCCTCCTTCCAGGGCCGCTGGCTGTGGAGCAGACCGTGGGTGACGGCCTTGGAGATGCTGTCGTACATCAGCTGCAAACTGGCGTTGCCGCCCACGAACACCTGCTCGGGCTTGCAGCCCAGGATCTCCGCGAACAGACGACGCGCGCTGGGCAGGCCGGCCAGCTCGCCGTAGTTCCGGCAGTCCACGCCGCCGTCCACGAAGTCCTCCGGCTTCTGAAACACGCCGAACAGTCCCTCGGAGACCATGTCCAGCTGCTGCTTGCCGGGCTTGCCCCGGGCCATGTTCAGCTTCAGGCCCAGCCCCTTCAGCTGCTCGAATTCCTTGGATGCCTGGTCGAAGCTCTGCCGCAGCTCCTCCCGGCTCATATCCTGATATGCACTCATAGAACGACCTTCCTTTCAGCCAATTCAGGTTTCAAACTGCTCCTCCACTATACAAAAGTTTGCCCCATATTGCAATATACAATTTTACTGAGAATCCCCGTGGGATTCCCTATGTAAAATACATTTTTCCACAAGTCAAAGACAACTTCCACCCCGTTCCGACGCTCTCCGCCTCCTCTTTCCGTGGGGAAAACGGCCGGTTCCGGGCGAAAAAAATACCCGCTCCAACGGAAATGCGAGGCCCCCGCCGCCTGACAGGCGGCGGGGGCGGGGCGGACGGCGGAGCCGCCCGAATGCCGGCATTCGGGCGACGGCTTTATTCGGCGCACATGATGCTGGGCTCGCCGTCCTCTTTCTCCACGCTGAAGGTCACGGGGATGGTGACGCAGACCCGCTGGGTCAGGGTCACGGTGCAGGCGGTGCCCTCATCGTTGGTCTCGCACAGGACCGTGGGCGTGCCCTGGCAGGTGGTGGTGATGGTGCCCACTGTGGTTCTGGGGGTCAGCGTTACCTCCGCGCTGATGTCCACGCACTGGGTCCCGGTCTTGTTGCAGCCGGTCACCGGCGGCGAGGTGGTGGGGATGATATCCTTCCGATAGGTCTCATTCATAGCTCTGAAGCTCCCTTGTCTCCCTGGATTTGGCTCCCCGGCGCACCGGGGGCATCCCATCCTATGCGGCGGCGGGCTGTCCGGGGCTTGTCCGTCCGGCGGAAATGTGGTATGCTGGCGTAGTGAAGCATCACGCCGTCAGGGGAATGGAGGGAGAGCATGGACGGCTATGAACTGATCCGCTCCCGCCGCCGGACGGCGGCGCTGGAGGTGACGAGGGACGGCCGGGTGCTGGTGCGGGCCCCTCTGCGGATGCCCCGGCAGGCCATCGACGCCTTCGTGGCCAGCCATCGGGAGTGGCTGGAACGCCATCTGGCCGCCCAGCGGGCCCGGATGGCCGCCGCGCCGCCGCCCCCCACTCCGGCGGAGATCGACGCATTGAAGGCCCGTGCCCGGGCGGTGCTGCCGGGAAAGGTGGCGTACTACAGCCAGCGGATGGGCCTGCGTCCCGCGGGCATCACCATCACCGCCGCCCGGACCCGGTACGGCAGCTGCAGCGGGAAGAACCGGCTCAGCTTCTCCTGCTTTCTCATGAACTCCCCGGAGGCGGCCATCGACCTGGTGGTGGTCCATGAACTGTGCCACATCCGCCACAAGAACCACGGCCCCGACTTCTACGCCCTGCTGGCCAGCGTCCTCCCGGACCACCGGGAGCGAAAGAAGCTGCTGGCCCCCATGCCGCTGAAGGAGACGGGGAACGAACCGTAAAAAGCTCCCCCGGCGCGTTGGCGCCGGGGGAGCTTCCATACTCTCATAAATCGCTCACAGGATGCTGCTGCCGATGCCCTTGCCCTCCGGGGCGCCGGGCAGGTCCGGACGGCGCTCCCGCAGCAGGGACAGCGCCCGCTCCGCGTCCTTCTCCTTGTCGAAGGACAGGGTCTGATAGACGCCGCCGGCGCACTGGAGCCGCACCACATACATGGGCAGCTGCACGCCGCAGCAGCCGCTGGTGGACAGGGTGCCCTTCTGGCTCCATGCCCGCTCCAGCGCCGCGATGGGCACGTACTGGGCCCCCATGGGGAAGGCGGGCAGGTACACCCCCTTCTGTCCGATGCGGACGTTCCCCAGCTTCACCGCGCCGGAGAGATCCGCCTTGGGGTCCTCAATGGTCACGCCGGGACAAAGGGTCCGATATGCCATAGCTGCTTCCTCCCTCTCTATTTCCGCTTCTTTTCCGGCTCCAGCACCACGTCCGGATACCGCTCCGCCAGCAGGGCCAGCACCCTGTCGGCGGATTTTTGCTTCTCAAAGGTGAAATTCTGGTAGAAGCCGCCCTCGTAGCGCATCCGCACCACCACCATGGGCAGCTCCTTGCCGCAGCAGCCGGTGAGGGAGATGCTGGTCTTCTGGGACCATGCCTGCCGCACCGCCCGGAAGGGCAGATACTTGGTGCCGGGGAACGCCGCAAAATAGATGGCCTCATCGCTCATCCGGTACTGCTCCACCCGGACGGCGCTCTTGTAATCCGCCTTGGGGTCCGTCAGAGCCACGCCGGGACAAATGGACTGGATCGCCATGCCTGCTCCTCCTTCGGTCCTCTCATTAACGAGAATCTTTCCTGTTATGGCGATATCATAGCAAGATTATGGGAGAATTGCAAATGGCAATTGCAACATTCCGCAAAATTTTCCCCCCGGAGGACTGTGTAAAGCCCTGCCCGGCGCATACACTATCAGGAGAAACGCCTTGGGAGCTGCGAGAAGGGATGATGTCCATGGTGCCGTTGATCTTCATTCCGGGCCGGGAATGCCGGCTGGGAAACTACGCCAGAGCCGTCCGCCGGGCGGGGGGTGTCCCCCGGTTCACCCCGGACGGCGCCGACGGCTGGGAGGACTGCGCCGGACTGCTGCTGCCCGGCGGCGGGGACCTGGACCCGGCGCTGTACGGTCAGGAGGACCGGGGCTCCCAGCCGCCGGACCGGGACCGGGACCGCCGGGAGCTGGCGCTGCTGGAGGCCGCCCTGTCGGCGGGGATGCCGGTGCTGGGCATCTGCCGGGGCATCCAGGTCATCAACGTGTTCTTCGGCGGGACGCTGGTGCAGGACCTCCCCGGCCACAGCCAAATGGAGGGCCGGGACCGGCTCCACCGGGTACGTGCGGAGCCCCACTCCCTGTCCGCCCGGATCTACGGTCCGTCCTTTCTGGTGAACAGCGCCCACCATCAGGCGGTGGACCGGCCCGGCACGGACCTGCGGATCACCGTCCGGGCGGAGGACGGTACGGCGGAGGCCCTGGCCCACGGCAGTCTCCCGGTCTGGGGCTTCCAGTGGCACCCGGAGCGGCTGGGGCACGGCCGTCCCCCCGGCACGGTGGACGGGGAGCTGGTGTTCGACTTCTTCCTGGCCCAGTGCCGTCGCCGTCTCCCCCTGTGGCGGCGGTAGAGGCGAAAAACGGAGGCCCGTCGGGCCTCCGTTTTCTATGGTCTGCGCTATGGAGCCGGTCAGCCCTCCGCCTGGGGCGCGGGCACAGAGACCTGTCGGAGTTCCACCTCCGGCATCAGCTCCTCGTTCACGATGTTCAGCATCTCCTCCAGCTTGGCGCAGTCCTCCCGGGAAAAGCGCCGGGTCAGGCGCTCCATGACCCGCTCGATGTAGCCGGTGGAGATGTTGTAGTAGTCGAAATACTTCTGGGTGACCTCCAGATGGAACTCCCGCCGGTCCTCCTGGGACTGGACCCTGCGGACGTAGCCCTTTTTCACCAGACTGTTGACCTTGTAGGCCGCGTTGGGCGGCGAGATCTTCATGAAGCTGGCGAACTCGTTGACTGTGGGGCGGCCCAGCGCCTGGATGGTCTCGGTGCAGAACACCTCCACAGTGGTGAGGCTGGCCTCCCGGTTCTGGAACCGCTGGAAGATCTCCTGATAGAAATGCAGTTTGAACTTGGTATACACCTGAAAAAACGCGTCCTTCAGCACGCCGTCCGACTCCCTTCCCGCCGTGTTCTCTCACCGGCGACAGATACGATCCGATCTAAATGATAACAGAAACGCGGGAAACGAGCAATCCTTTTCTTTCGCAGGGTCACTCCTGCCCGATGGCGAAGGTGATCTCCGCCGTGACGGCCACCTGGCCGTCCACCGTGGCCTTGCAGGTGCCCACGCCGATGGGGCCCCGCTGCTTGGTCAGCACGCACTCCATCTCCACCACGTCGCCGGGGACCACCTGACGGCGGAAGCGGGCGTCGTGGACCCGGCCCAGGAAGGCCAGCTTGCCCTTGTTCTCCGGCAGGGCCAGGATGGCCACGCCGCCCACCTGGGCCATGGCCTCGATGAGCAGCACGCCGGGCATGACGTGCTTCTGGGGGAAGTGGCCCTGGAAGAAGGGCTCGTTCACCGTGACGCACTTGATGCCTTTGGCCCACTTGCCCGGCTCGCCGTCGATGATCTTGTCCACCAGGGCGAAGGGATAGCGGTGGGGCAGGATCTGGGCGATCTGGTCGGAATTATACTGCATACCCATGGCTCAGTCCTCCCACTTCTTCATCAGAATGCTGCCGTTGTGGCCGCCGAAGCCCAGAGAGTTGCTCATGGCGTAGCGGATGTCCGCCTTCCGGCCGGTGTTGGGCACCACGTCCAGGTCGCACTCCTCGTCGGGCACCTGATAGTGGATGGTGGCGGGGGCGTAGCCGTCCCGCAGGCTCAGGGCGGTGAAGATGGCCTCCACGGCGCCTGCCGCGCCCAGCATATGGCCGGTCATGGACTTGGTGGAAGACATCATCAGCTTGTAGGCCCAGTCGCCGAACACCGTCTTGACGGCGGCGGTCTCGCCGGAGTCGTTGAGGTGGGTGGAGGTGCCGTGGGCGTTGATATAGTCCACCTGGTCGGGGCTGACGCCGCCGTCGGCCAGAGCCAGGGCCATGGCCTTGGCGCCGCCGGAGCCGTCGGGCCGGGGAGCGGTCATGTGATAGGCGTCGCAGGTGGCGCCGTAGCCCACCACCTCGGCGTAGATCTTGGCGCCCCGGGCCCGGGCGTGGTCCAACTCCTCCAGCAGCAGCATACCGGCGCCCTCGCCCAGCACGAAGCCGGAGCGCTCCTTGTCGAAGGGGATGGAGGCGCGGTCAGGGTCGGTGGTCTGGCTCAGGGCCCGCATGGAGGTGAAGCCGCCGATGGCCAGCGGGGTCACGGCCGCCTCGGTGCCGCCGCAGAGCATCACGTCGGCGTAGCCGTCCCGGATATAATGGAAGGCGTCGCCCACGGCGTTGGTGCCGCCGGCGCAGGCGGTGACGGGGCAGGAGCACATGCCCTGGAAGCCGCTGCTGATGGCCACCTGACCGGCGGCCATGTTGCAGATGCCCATGGGGATATAGAAGGGAGAGACCCGGTCCCAGCCCTTCTCCTTGCCCTTGTCGTGCTCCTCCTCGGTGATGGAGATGCCGCCGATGCCGCTGGAGACGATGACGCCGCAGCGATCCGCGTCGGTGGGGTCCTTCTCCATGCCGGCGTCGGCCAGTGCCTCCTTGGCGGCGCAGACGGCGAACTGGGTGAAGCGGCCCATGCGCTTGGCCTCGGGGCGGGTGATGGAGACCAGGGGATCAAAGCCCTTGACCTCGGCGGCCAGCTGGACCTTCATGCCGGTGGGGTCGAACTGGGTGATGGGCGCCACGCCGCAGACGCCGTCCTGAACGGCCTGCCAGCTCTCGCCCGCGGTAAGGCCAATGGGGGTGACGGCCCCCAGGCCGGTGATAACGACTCTGCGTCGTTCCATAGTCGATTCCTCCTGAAAATGTGTTGATTTGCGCCCCTCCGGGGCGCGGGGCAAAACCCCCTTTCTCTTTTTCCGAGGAAAAAGAGAAAGCGCCTTTTGATGGTGTCAAGAGAAAAAGGCTCGGCGGCGGCATTTCAGGCTCCGCCTGAAATGCCTTTTTCCGCCTTGTACGGGGGTTATTGGTTGCTGATTCGAGAGCTTGCGTCCACTCAACCACGTATGGCAGGTTCGGAAGCTGGGGGAATTCAGGTATGCTCCCTGCTCCTCTTTTGCTGCCGCAGTCCGGTGGTTGCGGAAGACTGGCAACGGAGGCCGGGACGCTTCCGCAACTGCCAGGGTGCAGCAGCGAAAAGAGGAGGGCGGGGCATCCGGGACCTCCCCACCTCCAGACTTCCGCAAATGCCAGGGTGCGGCAGCGAAAAGAGGAGGGCGGGGCATCCGGGCGGGACCCGGACTATCGTTGGTGTCAAGAGTAGACACAGGAGGCAAAGCCCGCAAATCACTGCCGGGCCAAATCCCCGTAACAGGCGCTGCGAGCGTTCCGGACGAAGTCCGGAATGCCGCCGCCCAGCCTTTTTCTCTTACACCATCAAAAGGCGCATTCTCTTTTTCCACGGAAAAAGAGAATGGGGGTTTTGAAGCCATCGGCCTTCGCCGATCTCCCCCGCGCCCCGAACGGGGCGCCCACCCCCGCCCTCACGGGGAAAAAAGATCACATTGCCATTCCGCCGTCCACCCGGACCACCTGTCCGGTGATATAGGCGGCGTCGTCGCTGGCCAGGAAGGCCACGGCCTTGGCCACGTCCTCCGGCGCGCCGAGACGGGCCATAGGGATGGAGGCCAGTGTGGCGGTCTTGGCCGCCTCCGGCATGGCCGCGGTCATGTCCGTCTCAATGAAGCCGGGGGCCACGGCGTTGACGGTGACGCCCCGGGTGGCCAGTTCTTTCGCCAGAGACTTGGTCATGCCGATGACGCCCGCCTTGCTGGCGGCGTAGTTCACCTGTCCGGCGTTGCCCCGGAGGCCCACCACGCTGCTGAGGTTCACGATGCGGCCGTAGCGCTGCTTCATCATCAGGCGGGACACGGCCTTCATGCACAGGAAGGTGCCCTTCAGATTGGCGCCGATGACGGCGTCGAAGTCCTCTTCCTTCATCATCATGGTCAGGCCGTCCCGGGTGATACCGGCGTTGTTCACCAGAATGTCGATGCGGCCGAATTCCTTCACCGCCGCGTCCATCATGGCCTTTACCTGGGCGCTGTCCGCCACGTCGCACTTCACGGCCAGGGCCTTGGCGCCCAGGGCCTCGCAGGCGGCGGCGGTCTCATTGGCCGCGGCCTCGCTTCCGGCGTAGCACAGCACCACGTTGGCGCCGCCCCTGGCCAGCTCCAGGCACACGGCCCGGCCGATGCCCCGGCTGCCGCCGGTGACCACGGCGGTCTTTCCCGTGAAGTCCATCACGCGCCCTCCTTTTCCGTCAGCTTCTTCAGGGTCTCGGGGAGGGCCGCCACGTCGGCGGCGGTCTCCACGGCCACCACGGGGAAGCCGGGGACGGTCTTCTTCACAAAGCCGCTGAGGGCCTTGCCCGGGCCGATCTCCACGATGGCGTCAATGTCCATCTTGCTCATGCGGCGGATGGTGTCCTCCATGAAGACGCTGCTCTGGACCTGCCGCACCAGCAGCTCCGGAATGGTGACGGAGTCGTCCGCCACGTTGCCCAGGCAGTTGAACAGCACGGGGATCTGAGGCTCGCCGAACGCAACGCCCTGGAAATAGGTCTGAAGGGCGTCGCCCGCGGGGGCCATCAGGGGGGTGTGGAAGGGGCCGCTGACCTTCAGGGGCAGGCAGCGCTTGGCGCCCTTCTCCTTCGCCAGGGCGGCAGCCTTCTCCACGGCGGCCTTGTCGCCGCCGAGGACCAGCTGGCCCGGGCAGTTGTAGTTGGCGATGACCACCACGCCCTCATCGGACGCGGCGGCGCAGGCCTCCTGGAGGGGTTCCCGGTCCAGGCCCAGCACCGCCATCATGGCGGACTCATGGCCCTGCGCGGCCTCCTCCATGGCCTTGCCCCGGAAGGCCACCAGCCGGACGGCGGTGGCGGCGTCGAAGACCCCGGCGGCGTGGAGGGCGGAGTACTCGCCCAGGGAGAGACCGGCGGCCACGGAGGGGACGATGCCCTGCTCCCGCAGCACCGCCGTCAGACCGGCGGCGAAGGCCACCATGCAGGGCTGGGTGTACCGGGTCTGATTCAGGACGCCGTCCGGGTCCTCAAAGCAGACCTTCTTCAGGTCGAAATCCACCTCCGCACCGTCGTAAACGGCACGGAAGGCGGGATAGGCGTCGTACAGGTCCGCACCCATGCCGGGGTGCTGGCTGCCCTGTCCGGCGTACAAAAAGCCGAGCTTCATTGCGCGGTCCTCCATTCATTCATGATCTGGTCCATCTGCTCCCGCACGGTGGAGAGCTTCCGGACGTCTCCGGCGCCCGCGCCGCAGAAGAACAGGCCGTTCTCCCAGTCGCCCCGCCGGGCGGCCATGAGGGCACGGGAGATGCAGTAGGGGGCCTTTCCCCTGGGGCAGGGGACGAGACAGTCGTCGCACCGCCGGGGCGCGGGCTGGGTGCCCGCCTCCACCCGCTGTACCAGCGGGGAGCGCAGGGCGCGGCCCGGCAGGCCCACGGGGCTCTGGACGATGGTGATGTCCTCCTGCTTCGCGTCCAGCAGGGCCTGCTTGTAGCCGTCGCTGGCGTCGCACTCTTGGGTTGCGATGAACCGGGTGGCGAACTGGGCGCCCGCGGCGCCCTCCTTCATATATCGGGCCATCTCGGCGCCGTTCTTCACGCCGCCGGCCACGAACACGGGGATGTCCCGCTGGTACTTGTCCTTGAAGGGGGCCAGGGCCTCCAGCACCTCGTGGAGCAGCTCCGACAGGGGGCGGGGATGTCCCGCCTGGGCCTCCCGGGCCTCCTCCTTGGAGAAGCCCAGATGGCCCCCCGCCAAGGGGCCCTCCAGCAGGACGAAGTCCGGGGCGGTCTGGTAGTTCCGGTCCCACAGCTTGCAGATGAGGGACGCGGCCCGTCCGCTGCTGACCACCGGGGCCAGGGCGGCGTCGCTCTCCGGCACGGACCGGGCGATGGCGGGCAGGTCCCGGGGCAGTCCCGCGCCGCAGACCACCGCGTCCACACCGGCCCGGAGGGCGGTGCGGATGCTGTCGGCATACTGGACGGTGGCCACCATGGCGTTGATGGCCACCAGGCCCTTGCCCTTGGCCTGTTCCTTGGCATGGCGGACCTGCCGGGCCAGAGCCCGGAGGTTGGCGCCCTTCTGGTCGGACTCGAAGTCCGGCTCATCCATGCCGCAGTCCGCGGTGGAGATGGTGCCCATGCCGCCGCAGGCGGCCACGGCTCCCGCCAGACGGTCCAGGCTGATGCCGATGCCCATGCCGCCCTGCAAAATGGGGAGCGGCAGGGTCTTTCCCCTGATGGTTACTGCCATTCCTTTTCCGCAGCCTCCAAAACGGCCTTGCCGCCGCTGTACAGCTCCTCAAAGATCTGCCGCACGGGTTTGATCTCATGGAGCATACCGGCCACCTGGCCGCTCATGACGCTGCCGTATTCCATGTCGCCGTCAAATACCGCACGGCGCAGGCCGCCCAGAGTGTGAGTCTCCAGCTCCTCCAGGGTGGCGCCCCGCTTCTCCAGTGCCAGATATTCCCGGGCCATCTTGTTCTTCAGCACCCGGACGGGACCGCCGATGGAGCGGCCGGTGACCACGGTGTCGGTGTCCCGGGCCTTCAGGATGGCCTGCTTGTAGTTGGGATGGATGGGGCACTCCCGACTTGCCAGCAGGCAGGTGCCCACCTGGAGGCCGCAGGCCCCCAGGGCGAAGGCGGCGGCAGCCTGACGGCCGTCGGCAATGCCGCCGGCGGCCACCACGGGGATGCCGTCCACGGCGTCGATGACCTGGGGCACCAGGGCCATGGTGGTCATCTCGCCCACATGGCCGCCGGACTCGGTGCCCTCGGCGATGAAGGCGTCCACGCCGTACCGGGCCAGACGCTTGGCCAGCACGGAGGCCGCCACCACGGGCAGCACCTTTACGCCGGCCTCCTTCCAGGCGGGGATGAACTGGCCGGGGTTGCCCGCGCCGGTGGTGACCACCTGGACTCCCTCCTCAATGATGATCTGGGCCATCTCGGGGGCGCAGGGGTTCATCAGCATCAGATTGACGCCGAAGGGCTTGTCGGTGAGGCTCTTGCAGATGCGGATCTGCTCCCGGAGCAGACCGGCCTCCCGCATACCGCCGGTGGCGATGACGCCCAGAGCGCCGGCGTTGGAGCAGGCGGCGGCGAATTCGCCGGTGGCGATGTTGGCCATGCCGCCCTGAATGATGGGGAACTCCGTCCCCAGGATCTCGTTCAGTTTTTTCATACGCTTTTCTCTGCCTCTCCTTTACGCGCTCACGCGAACTCCGCCAGGGCGCCGCCCCAGGTGAGACCGCCGCCGAAGCCCACCATCAGCACGCGGCTGCCGGGGCCCACCTTGCCCATGTCCTCCAGCTCGCTGAGGACCAGGGGGATGCTGGCGGCGGAGGTGTTGCCGTACTCCTGGATGTTCTTGTAGTACTTCTCCGGCGGGATGTGGTACTTCCGCACCGCCAGATCGATGATGCGGGCGTTGGCCTGATGGAAGACGAAGAAGTCCACGTCCTCCACGGTCTTCCCCGCCTTTTTCAGCACCGCGTCGATGCAGGCGGGCACCGCCTCTACGGCGAACTTGAAGACTTTGGTGCCCTCCATGTGGATGAAGGACCGCTCGCCGCTCTCCGCGCCGGGGAGGCGCAGCAGCTCGTCGTCGCCGCGGCTGCCCATCACCGCGCCGATGGAGGGCCAGCCTTCGCCGCACTCCACCACCGCCGCGCCGGCGCCGTCGCCGAACAGGATGCAGGTGGAGCGGTCCTCCCAGTTGATCAGGCGGCTCAGCTCCTCGGCGCCCACCACCAGACCCAATTTCCGGGGGGAGGCGTTGAGCATGCACTCCATGGTGTGGAGGGCGAACAGGAAGCCGGTGCAGGCGGCGCTGAGGTCAAAGCAGGGGATGTCCTCCGGAAGGCCCAGCTCCCGCTGGAGCACGCAGGCGGCGGAGGGCACCAGATCGTGGGCGGACACGGTGGCCACGATGCAGGCGCCGATCTGGTCCGGGGCGACCCCGGCCTTCTTCAGGGCGGCCTTCGCCGCCTCCACGCAGAGGGTGGAGTGATTTTCCGTGGTGCAGTGGTGGCGGTGCTGGATACCGGTGCGGCTGGTGATCCACTCGTCGCTGGTCTCCACGATCCTGGCCATGTCCTGGTTGGTGACCACGTGGGCCGGGACGCAGCGGCCTGTGCCGCGAATCTTGATTCCGTTCATCATTTGGACGCTCCGCTCTCTTTCCGGGGCGCGGGGGCTCCCATCTTTCTGAATTTCTGATACCGCCTGGCCGCCAGCTCCTTGCCGCTGAGCTTCTCCAGCTCCGCCAGATTGCGGCGGAGGGCCAGATCCACGTAGGCCAGGGCCGTCTCCGGGTCCGTGTGGGCGCCGCCCTCCGGCTCGGGGATGATGCCGTCGATGATGCCCAGCGTCTTCAGGTCCGGAGCCGTCAGCTTCATCATCTCGCAGGCCTCGGCGTGGCGGCCGGAGTCCTTCCACAGGATGGAGGCGAAGCCCTCCGGGGACAGGATGGCGTACACGGCGTTCTCCAGCATCAGCACCCGGTCGGCCACTGCCAGGGCCAGGGCGCCGCCGCTGTTGCCCTCGCCGGTGATGACGGCGATGACGGGCACGGTGAGACGGCTCATCTCAAACAGGTTCCGGGCGATGGCCTCGCCCTGACCCCGCTCCTCGGCCTCCAGGCCGGGATAGGCGCCGGCGGTATCGATGAAGGTGAAGATGGGGCGGCGGAACTTCTCCGCCTGGCGCATGAGCCGCAGGGCCTTGCGGTAGCCCTCGGGGCCGGGCATGCCGAAGTTGCAGGCCACGTTCTCCTTCAGGTTCCGGCCCTTGCGGGTGCCGATGACGGTGACGGGACGGCCGTGGAACATGGCCACGCCGCCCAGGATGGCGGCGTCCTCGCCGCACAGCCGGTCGCCCCGGCACTCGAAGAAATCGGGGAACAGGGCGTCGATATAGTCAACGATATTGGGCCGGTGGGGGTTTCTGGCGATGGACACCCGCTGGGCCGCAGTCAATTCATTCATTTCCGGTCTCCTTTACTGTGCAGCCGCAGCAGCTGCTCCAGGGTGTCCCGCAGCTCCTTCCGGGGCACCACCCGGTCCACGAAGCCGTGGGTCTCCTGAAACTCCGCCCGCTGGAAGCCCTCCGGCAGGGTCTGGCCGATGGTCTGCTGGATCACCCGGGGTCCGGCGAAGCCGATGAGGGCGCCGGGCTCCGCCAGGATGATGTCGCCCAGGGACGCGAAGCTGGCGGTGACGCCGCCGGTGGTGGGGTTGGTCATGACGGAGATGAACAGCAGGCCCTTCTCGGAGAACCGCTCCATGGCGGCGCTGGTCTTGGCCATCTGCATCAGGGACAGGATGCCCTCCTGCATCCGGGCGCCGCCGCTGGCGGCGAACAGGATCAGGGGCAGCTGGTTCTTGGCGGCGTACTCCGTGGCCAGAGTGATCTTCTCGCCCACGGCGGCGCTCATGGAGCCCATCATAAATCGGCTGTCCAGCACGCCCACCACGCACTTCTGGCCGCCGATGGTGCCCAGGGCGGTGACGGCGGCCTCGTTCATACCGGTCTTCCGCTGGGCCGCCGCCAGCTTCTCCCGGTAGCCGGGGAAGTTCAGGGGATCTCCGGCGGGGTATTTCTCATTCAGCTCCCGGAAGGAACCGGGATCCAGGACCATGCTGAGGCGGTGATAGCCGCCCACGGGGAAGTGATGGCCGCACACGGGGCAGACATACAGATTCTCCGTCAGCTCCTTCCGGCCGCTCTCCTGGCCGCACTTGGGACATTTCAACGGGCTGTCGGCGGGCACATAGCTGTCCCGCATGGCCTTGGTCGCCAGCAGCCGCTCCCGGCGCTTGGCAAAGATGCTGTTCACGCTGTTACCTCCTTATACGGGTCATCCAAACACAGCCGTCGGACAGGAAACGGTGTTTGGTCAGTCGTTCTCATGGGAAGCGGAGGTCCGGCGCCTCCGCGTGTTCTCCCCCGCTCCGCTCCGGCGCGCGTCTCCGTGCGGCAAATCGCAGGGAGTGCTCTCCATGGCGCCCGCGGAATGGGGCGGGAAATTTTTCCGCCGGAGAGGACCCTCTCCGGCGGACTGGGATCAATCAGGCGTTGTGGCTCTCCAGATATTTCAGGACGTCGCCCACGGTCTTCATCTCGGCCAGAGCGCTGTCCTCGATCTTCACGCCAACGGCCTCCTCCAGAGCCATGGCCAGCTCCACGGAAGCCAGGGAATCGGCGCCCAGATCGTCCGCCAGGGAAGCCTCGGGAGTGACCTGCTCGGCGTCGCAGCCCAGGGTCTCCACGATGATGTCGCGTACCTTCTCGAATTCCATATTGATAGTCTCCTTTTTTATTCTGTAAATTTAATAAAATTATTTTAATTAAAATTATTTAAGTAAAATAATCGAGCATATTGTAACGGCACATTTCCTGTTTGTCAAGAAAAATTTTCCGGCAAAACGATTACTCAGCAAAAGAAGCAACGGATGGAGGGCCGAACAGTCCTCCATCCGTCATTTTTCCATATGATCCGCCGCTCAGGAGTCCTGTTTCTCCTGCTCCAGCCGGTCCATGACCCGGTTGTAACCGTCGGCGCCGTAGACCAGGCACCGCCGCACCCGGGTGATGGTAGCGGAGGAGACGCCGGTCTCCCCGTTGATGGCGCTGAAGGTCTCGCCCTTCCGGAGCATCCGGGCCACCATCCACCGCTGGGCCATGGCCTGGATCTCCCCCACGGTGCACAGGTCGTCGAAGAACCGGTAGCAGTCCTCCCGGTCCCTCAGGGAGAGGATGGCGTCGTAGAGGCTGTCCGTCATCTCGGATTGGATCTTGCTGTCATACATGATATCGTCCCCGCTTTCCAAATGCCTCCGCCGGAAGCTTCAGTGTAATAGCGTAATACATTGATGACAGAATAGCAGACTTTTCCCCCGGTGTCAATCCGCTCCGGGCGCGATTTGGGACAAAGGTGCAATTCCTAATTCCTAACTCCTAATTCCTAATTCCGTCAGCGTCAGTTCCGCTTGCATATTTCCGTCCGATATGTTAGGATTGTGCGGAAAAGTGAAAAAGGAGTTGAATGCTCATGGAAAAACTGAAACCCCGCACCCTGTCCGGCTTCATGGAGCTGCTGCCCGCTCCTCAGCAGCAGATGGAGCGGATGATGGAGATCCTGCGGAAAAACTACGCCCTGTTCGGCTTCACCCCCCTGGACACGCCGGTGATCGAATCCGCCGAGGTGCTGTTGGCCAAGGGCGGCGGCGAGACGGAGAAGCAGATCTAC
This sequence comes from Dysosmobacter sp. HCP28S3_G4, assembly GCF_052065175.1. NCBI lineage: Bacteria > Bacillati > Bacillota > Clostridia > Eubacteriales > Oscillospiraceae > Dysosmobacter > Dysosmobacter sp. HCP28S3_G4. The sequence goes on from NZ_JBQHUP010000023.1 coordinate 29,101, forward strand.
CGCTTCCAGAAGGGCGACAGCGATCTGGCCCTGCGCTTTGACCTGACGGTGCCCCTGGCGAAATACGTGGCACTGCACTATAACGAGCTGTCCTTCCCCTTCCGCCGGTTCCAGATCGGCAAGGTCTACCGGGGTGAGCGGGCCCAGCGGGGCCGGTTCCGGGAGTTCTATCAGGCGGACATTGACGTCATCGGCGACGGCAAGCTGGACATCGTCAACGACGCGGAGATCCCCAGCATCATCTACCGGACCTTCCGGGACTTCGGCCTGAAGCGGTTCCAGATCCGGGTGAACAACCGGAAGATCCTCAACGGCTTCTACGCCATGCTGGGCCTGACGGAGAAGTCCGGCGACATCATGCGCACCGTGGACAAGCTGGACAAGATCGGCCCGGAGAAGGTGAAGCTGATCCTGGTGGAGGACTTCGCCGTGGCGGAGTCTGACGCGGACGAAATCCTGCGGTTCATCGCCATCAAGGGCACCAATGAGGAGGTCCTGGCGTCGCTGGAGGGCTACCGGGGCCGCAGCGAGATGTTCGACCGGGGCCTGGACGAGCTGACCACCGTCACCAAGTATCTGGCGGACTTCGGCGTCCCGGCGGAGAACTTCGCCGTGGACCTGACCATCGCCCGGGGCCTGGACTACTACACCGGCACGGTGTACGAAACCACGCTGCTGGACCATCCGGAGATCGGCTCCGTCTGCTCCGGCGGCCGGTACGACAATCTGGCGGAGTACTACACCGATAAGCAGCTGCCCGGCGTGGGCATCTCCATCGGCCTGACCCGGCTGTTCTACGTGCTGGGCGAGCAGGGGCTGCTGAATCCCGCCCTGCCCACGGCCCCCGCCGACGTGCTGATCCTGCCCATGAGCGGCGATCTGGCCCCCGCCGTGGCCCTGGCCACCACCCTGCGGGACGCGGGCATCCGCACCCAGCTGTACAACGAGCAGAAGAAGTTCAAGCAGAAGATCGGCTACGCCGACAAGCTGGGCATCCCCTACGTGGTGTTCCTGGGCGAGGACGAGATCAAGGCCGGGGTGGTGTCCTGTAAGGACATGGCCACCGGTGCCCAGCAGACCCTGTCCCCCGCCGACGTGGCGGCGTACATCCGGGCGGGCCTGGTGGAGAAGAACGCCGGCAGCGTCATCCTGGAGAAGTAAACCCAAAAAACGATACGCGCAAAGCGCCCCCCGGAATCCCGGGGGGCGCTCATTTCATATGTTCAGGCATCGGGCACGGCCATCTGGAAGCTCTCCCAGGTGTGCTGCGCCGCCTCCACGCTCTGCCAGGTCATCTCCGCCGCCTCGCATTCCTCCCAGGTGAGGTAGCGGAGGTAGAACTCCGTCTCCAGATGGCAGGGCAGAATGTCCAGAATGATGCTCTGAATTTTCTCAAACTCCGCCGGCTCTCCCACCACGCCGGGGAAGACGACGCGAATCCGTCCCTCTCCCAGCTCCACGGCCCGGGCCAGGATACCGCAGCCGCTGATGGCCTGGTCGATACCCTCCGGCGTCAGACTGCCGCCGTTGATGGCCAGCAGGGCGTGGATGGCCTGCCGCCGCAGGGCGGTGGTGGGGGCGGCGGGACGGCGGGCGAACAGGGCCTCCCGGCGGGACAGGCCCTCGTCCTCCGCCGTGGCGGTGAGGGCCTCCCGCTCCGCGTGCTCCAGGGCCTCGTCCACCTGGTCCAGACCCGCCCCCAGCGCCCACAGGGCGCTCTCGTTCAGGGTGCCCGCCGACAGGTCATAGACCCCCAGAGGCCCCAGCAGGGCCTTCAGAAATTCCGCGTACCGGGCCATGTCACCCCTCCATCTCCGTCACCGTCAGGGCGCCCAGCACCGGCAGCACCGTGACGGAGGGCGATACGTCGGCGGCGGGGGACAGAATGTGGTAATTGGCCACGCCCTCCGCGTCGAAGACGCGCCGTCCCAGCTCCGCCAGCAGGACGCCCTTTCCCAGCCGTCCGCCGGTGAAATAGCCCGTCACGGCGGTCTCCACCCGCTCCTTCACGTCGGAGAACGCCGCGCCGCCGTCCACCGCCAGTTCCACCGCCACGTCCACCGTCCGGACCTCCGGGGCCTTCACTTCCACGTTCACGGCGATCTCCCGCCGCTGCTGAAGGTCCGCCCGGACCTCCTCCAGCAGACCGTCCTCCGGCACGCCGCCGGGGGCGGCGATGTACACGTCCACGGTGCCGGTGCCCCGGGCCCGGCCCACGGCGCGGGCCGCCGCCACGCCGTCGTGGCTCATGGCCGTCTCCTCGTACCAGGCGGCGTTGGCCCCGTTGGGAAGACGGCGGTAGCTGTCCAGAATGCGCTCCCGCAGGGCCTCGTCCGTCTCCGCGTCGCAGCCGCCGGTGAAGGCGGCGGGATTGGCGCAGGCGGTGACGCCCACGGGACAGGCGGTCAGCACCGTCACGGCGCCCGCCGCCGCGTTGCCGGAGGCCCCGGCCTCCACCGCCTCCGCCGGGATGTCCACCCACAGCGCCCCCGCCGCCAGCACGCCGGACTGGGTGGTCTGGAACCGGGTCTCCCCCGGGGTCATGCACACCGTCCCGGCCTCGATGGTCCGGTCCGCGGACCCGGCGCTGTCCACGCTGAACCGCAGGACGCCCCGGGCCTTCACGGCGGGCATCCGGCTCAGTCCCCGGGCGGCGGCGTGATAGTCCAGATACACGCCCTCCGCCGTCTGGGGAAAGCTCTGGTCCAGCACCCAGTCCGCCTGGATGGACAGGGCCTGCAATTCCGCCGCCGCGGCGTACAGCCGTACCGCCAGGTCGCAGGAGTCCTCCGCCGCGTACCCCGCCCGCTGGGCGAAGGTCTCCAGCAGGGACTGATAGATCTCCTCCACTGTTTTCAAACTCTCGTCCTCCTCGCCGTCACACCGGCACCTCCACATCCACGGACAGCGTCCGGCCCTCCCAGACCAGTTCCGCCGTCACGGTGACGGCGCCGCTGCCGCGGTCCGTCAGGGCCACGGACGCCACCCGCAGTCCCGTCTCCTCCGACAGGGCCTCCGTCACGTACTGGACGGCGGCGCTCTGCCGCTGGGGCGGAGGGATGCTGCCCAGCCGCCACAGCCGGCTGCCGAACTCCGGCAGGATGGGGAATCTCCCCCGCCGGGCCGTCAGCCGGAACAGCACCCGCTGGAGCAGGGCCTCCGTCCCCTCCGTCCGGACCACGCCTCCCAGGCCGTCGGCGATGTAATCGCCATCCCGCAGCTTCGCCGCCATGGTCCTCACTCCTCTCCGGCGTTGCAGCCGTGTCCGTTGATGCGCAGCTCTCCCTCCACGCTGACCACGGTGCCCTTCAGGTCGATGCGCCCACCGGAGTGGAGCCAGACGGAGGCCTTCCCGGCGTGGAGATACACGTCTCCCGCCTGCATGCCTGCGGGAATGTCCGCCTGCTTCATTCCGGCCACGCACTGTTCCTCGCCGCCGGGGCCGCCCTTGATCACCAGCACCGTGCCGCCGCTCTCCGGCATCCACACGTAGCCGCCGGGGCCGAACACCGGCAGCTGCCGCACCTCGCCCCGGGTCACCACGCCCGCGCTGTCCCCGGAGATGGTGGTGACGCCCAGATCGGCGTCCGCCGTGGTCCGGGGCTGTTTTCCCTGTTCTGCCAGCCACATATTGAACCTCCCGTTTGGTTCCAGATTTTCTCACCCCTGCCGCTCCTTCAGCGTCAGGGTGGTGGTCTCTCCCTCGGCGGAGAGGGTATGCTCCACCGCCGCCACCCGGTAGCTGCCGTACAGGCCGCAGCCGTCCAGGGACAGCTCCGCCGTGTCGCCGGGGTCCGCCTCCACCGTGCCCGGCAGCACCGCCGTCACCACCACCTCGTCCTCCCGGGACCGGGCGATCTGGTACTCTCCGGTGTAGCGCATGGCGGCCCAGGTGCTCTGGCCGGGGGTGTACAGCACCCGGCGGCACTGGCCGCACCGGCGGATGAAGTCCTCGTTCTTCACGCTGTAGGACACGTTCCGCTTCTTGTCGATGACCAGCACCTCGGACAGCACGCCGTAGTGGTTCTCCCGCTTCGTCAGCCGCAGCAGCTGGGTGCCGCCGTCCAGACGCAGCGTCCGGCCCGGCGTCTCCGGCAGGGCGATCATCTCGCCGTCGGCGGCGAAGCGGGGGGAGAAGCCCCCGTAGGTCCGGCAGAAGCCCTCCAATGCCTTCCACTGGCTGGACCCCGCCGCCACGGTGTACACCGACGACGCCCGCAGGTCCGCCATTTGGGTGCAGTGAACGCCGTAGGGCGTCACGTGGTTCCGGACGATCTCCGCCAGAGTGGCCCCCTGATAGGTCAGGGGCCGGGACTCGTTGTCCAGCAGCCGTCCGGCGTGGCCCCGGCCCGCCAGGGTGACGGTACGGCCCGCCGGGGTCTGGCTGATCTCGTACTCGTCCACGAAGCCCTTCAGCACCAGCCGCTCCCCCTCCCAGGCCAGAAAGCTGGAGGCCTTGTGGAGCTTGTCCGCCATGTCCGGCGTGCAGACGCAGGTGACGGAGAAGGCGTCGCAGGGCACGGACCCGGTGCGGAGGATGTCCCACTCCAGCAGGGGCGGCAGCTGCCAGGCGGTCTCCTCGCAGGTGATGATGCGCCCGATCATGGGATCACCACCCTGTTGCCGGGATAGATGAGATTGGGGTTCTTGATCTGGGGATTGGCGGCGATGAGGCTCCGGAGCTTCACGCCGTACCGGTTGGCGATGCCCCACAGGGTGTCGCCCTTCACCACGGTGTACACCGTCTGCGCGCCCGCCGTCTTGCCGCCGCCGGTTCCGGACGCGGGCGTGTGGGCCACCTGGGTCAGTCCGGCGGCGGCTTCGCCGTCCTCCCAGAACTCGAAGGCGTAGCGCACGTAGTCCGGCAGGGGCTCCTCCTCCAGCCGCAGCGTCACGAAATAGGCGCTGGCGGCCTGCCATACCGGATGGATCAGCAGGCCGGGGCCGTCGGAGCGGAACACCTCCTCCAGCTTCCGGAACTCCTCGTAGGCCCCGGTGCCGGTGAAGGTCCCCTCCCCCCGCATGACCCGGCAGGTCAGGCCCAGATCCTGGAGACAGTACCCGCCGAAGGGCACCTTCCGGGCGGCGATCTTCCGCTCCCAGGTGACGGCGCAGGTCTCCGGGTTGTAGGGCCACACGTAGCTCTTGTACCGCATGGGCGTCAGATTCATCCCACACGCTCCTTTCATACTAAAACCTGATGAAAAGCTTGAAAAGCTTTTTATAGCGCAAAGCGCGTCAGGTTTTTATGAGACGCCGAATTGTGCCTCTGCACAATTCGCGCGTGCGCAGCACGCGGGATTCTTGATGAAACTTTTTCATCAAGAATCAGGATCAATACAGCGGATAGCCACCGTCATAGCGGCGGGCGTCCCGCTCGGCGCACCGGGACACCGTCCGGGCGGAGGCCAGGGCCTCCGCCGGTGTCTCTCCCCCGGGCAGCACCGCCAGCACCCCGCCGCCGGAGACGCCGCCCCAGCTATCGGGAGCCGTCCCGCTCCCCGCTGCCGGGGTCCCGGAGACAATGCCGGAGACCGTCCCGGCCCGCCGCCGGGTCCCGGAGCGGTCCGCCGCCGGACCCGCCCCGGTTTCCGTCCCGTCCCCGCCGCCGTCCGCAGGATTCGTCCGCAGGCGGGCGGCCTCCTCCGCCGCTTTTCCCGGGGAGACGGCGTCCGCCGCCATCTCCGTCCGCGGCACGGTCCTCTCCTGCAAGCTCTCCCGCTCCGTCTTCTCCGCCGGGCCGCCGGACAGCAGCCGCCGGAGCTGCTCCCGCTGGCGCAGCAGTTCCCATTGAATGTAGTCCACGGTCACCGCTCCCCCTCCCGCAGCCGGGCGAAGCGTCCGGCGTCGAAGTTGGGGTTCACCCAGGCGGGAGACGGCGCTTCCTGCGCGGCGGGCAGGACGTCCGCCGCCAGGGCGGACAGCAGGGTCTCCATCTCCCGGCAGGTGAGGGCGCCCAGCACGTCGCCGCCGTCGGAGAAGACGGGCTGCCCGTCCCGGAAGCAGCTCTCCGCCAGCACCCAGGCGTTGCAGAGGAGGGCCTGTTCCAGCTCGTCCTCCGTCTGCGAGCGGACCTCCCGGCGGATAGTCAGCAGCCGTCCGGCGGTGAGGGGCCGCAGTTCCTCCACGGCGGCGCTCACGCCGTCACCTCGATGCGTCTGGCGGCGGTGACGGTGATCTTCTCGGCCACCATGGCGTCCAGCTGGCCGGTCTCCTGGATGCCGCTCCACTCGCAGCCGCTGTAGATGACCTTCCGGTCGGGCTTGCAGATGACCAGGGAGAAGTCGGCCAGATCGTAGAAGTTGATGCCGTCGGAGACGGCGTCGTCGGTGGCATAGAGGCGGGTCAGCTCCAGGGTGTACTTCCGCTGGCCGTTGAGGGTAGCCACCGGCTCACTCTCGCCGAAGGCCTCCACCGGCTGGCTGGATTTGGTCGCTTTGGCGGTGTAGCTCTGCACCACGGCCACCTTTTTGCCGTCCAGCTCCAGATAGATGTCCGCGCTGGTAGGAAAACCAATGGTCTCCATATCGTCCTTCCTTTCTGATGGAAAGTATATAAAAAAGAGGAGGAGCCGCGACCCCCGCGCCCCCGGGCGATATTTCCGCTTCGCGGAAACAAGCCCGCCCCCCGCCGCCCGCAGGCGTCGGAATCCCCGCATCCCCCGTCCCGATGTTCCCGCCCGCAGGCGGGAACGAGGCCGCATCCCGCCGCCCGCAGGCGGCGGAATCCGTCCAGGGAGGGGCCAGGGAACCGTAGGTTCCCGGTTTCGCCGGCCGGAGCCGGCGAAATGGCCGGAATCATTTTTTCCGGCGACACTGAGTGCCTCTCCTCGCGGCATAGCCGCTGCGGCCTACGCTGAAAACATGCCACCGGCATGTTTTCTTAACGCTGCGGCGGCGGAAAAAATTCCTCTCAGGGAACCGGAGTGTGCGACCCCCGAAGCCCGGAGGGCGAGGTCTTTCGGGGTCCCCCGCCGCAACCCAGCGGAGCGGTTGCGGTGGGGAGAGGAAGGGCAGCGGAGCGGCGTTCAGAAGGCCTTCTCACGCAGGGCCTTCTGAATGGAGCGCAGCTTGCCCTGACGAGCGCGCAGGTTCCCGGCAATCCTCCCCTCGTCCGAATGCTTGCATTCGGACGAATCACACCGTGATATACGCCCTCAGATAGATCTGGTTCAGCCCGTGGGCCACGGCGAACTGGAAGCTGACGCGGCAGACGGTGGGATCGTCATCATCCGCCGTGACGGCCACGTCGCCGTAGCCGTCGATGATCTCGGCGGCCAGCTTCTTCTCCAGCTCCACGATGACCTGGGAGCGGACGGCCCCCCGGTTCCGGACGGTGTTCTTAGTCCGGACGAACCGGCTGCGCAGGGCGGTGCGGATAGCGGGGATCACGTCGTCCACGATGAGGGTGGTGGTCAGCTCCCGCCAGGTGGCGTCACTGACGCCGCCGGTGGTAGTGCGGGTGGTGATGCCCCGCACCGGGGAGATGACGCCCGCCGCGCTCTCCAGGGGCGTGACGCCGCCCCGCACCAGGGTGTCGATGTCGTTGTCGGTGTAGACGGCGGCAAGGCCCTCCAGGCCGTACAGGGGCACGCCGTTGAGGGGCACCGCCGGGTCGGTCCCGGCGGCGATGGCCCCCGCCAGCGCCGCCGCCGCGAAGACGGCGGGCACCGCGTTCCCGGCGCTGTCCAGACTGTCCGGCCCCACCAGCACCATCCGCTCGGAGTTGAGGCCCGCCGCGTGGGCCACCAGCTCCGACACGCTCTCGCCGTCGCCGCCCACCACGGCCACCCGCTCATGGCGGCAGCCGGAGGCCTCCGTCACGGCGTCCCGCAGCGCCTGATGGACCTCCAGCGCCGGGCTGTCGCAGACGCACACCTGCACGCCCTCCAGCTGGGACAAGGCGTCAAAGGCCGCTTTGTAGTCGTCGGCGGCGCCCGTGTCCGCCACACGCACCGCCGCCACCTCCGTGGCGCCGTTGCGGAACAGCAGCTTCAAAATGGCGCTCATGCCGGGGGAAGCGGCATCGTCCTCGCCGAAGGCCGCGATGCCAGCGGCATAGCCCGTCAGCGTCACCACGGCGCCCACGCCGCCCTTCACCGCCCTGGCCGCCACACCGATGGTCTTGGCGCCCCGGCCTCCGGAGACCACGCCGGAGGTGTCGTAAGAGGAATAGACCCCCGGCCGCTCATGTACCGTTGTACTCAAGTCGTCACGACTCCCTTCAGAATAAAGTGCAGCATCAGGCCGGAGTCCTCCTCCGCCGTCGCTGTGAAGAAGGCCCGGCCCAGGGCGCGGCCCTTCCGCAGGAACATCTGATTGGTCTTGTCCCAGGACACGGCCTCCCAGCTCTGTTGGCCCAGCCGCAGCCCGGCGGGCAGACCGCCGGACAGCAGGGCGTCCGCCGCCCGCTCACACCCCGCCAGACACTCCGCCGCCGTGGGGGCCCGCACCTCCAGGGACAGGGCCACCTCCAGCGTCCTGCCGTACCGCTCCTCCACGGCGCCCGTCACCGGGTCGCAGACCTGCCCCAGATACCGGTCGAAGGCCGCCGGTTTCTCCACGGCCTCCGCCACGTCCACGGCGGTGACGGCCCCGGGATATCGTTTGGCCGGACCGTCGTAGGCGGCCACGGCGGCGAGGCCCGCGGATTCCAGCGTCCGGATCACCGCCGCCGTCACCTGATTCAGCTCCGTCATTCCGCCGCCTCCCGTTCTCTCGTCAATACGCCCCACCAGTGGGACAGCTCCCGTCCGGCGTACACCGCCGCGCAGCTCTCCACCCGGTAGCGCGCGCCGCCGCACTCCACGATGTCGCCGTCCGCCAGGGCCGTTCGGGTGATGCACCGCCACCGGCGGTCGTCCACGGCGCCCAGGCTGGTGACGGCGTAGGGGGCGGCGTCGGCCATGCTCGTGACGGGCTGCAAAAACGCCCGGGCCGTCACGGCGCCGTCCCCATGGCGGACGGTGATCTCCCGGCCGTAGAGGGCCAGCACATTGGCGAACCGCTCCGTCACGTCCGCACCCCCCGGAAGGCGAAGTCGTCGGAGACAACGTAGGGGGCCATCAGGCGCTCGGCCTGGGCCAGCAGCTCCGCCGCGCCGGAGGACGCGCCTCCCTCCCAGCACCGGACGGAAACGTCTCCCGCCGTGAAGGACGTGACGCCGCTGCCGCCGTCCCGGGCGGAGGACGCCCCGGCGGCGGCGGTAAAGGCCGCGGCGCAGATCAGCGCGCTCTCGCAGTCCGGCGGCGCGACGCCGGGGCGGAGACGCGCCCTCCAGGCGGTCTCGGCGGCGGCGCACAGAGGCTCCAGAAGGGCCGTGTCGCCGCCGGTGATGGCGGCGGCCAGGCTCAGAATTCTCTCATGCAAGTGGATCCCTCCCTGAAAAGATCATTCCCATGCCCGGGGGATTGCGGGTTTTCCCCTCGCGGGGGGGGGGGGGGGGGGGGGGGGGGGGGGGGGGGGGGGGGGGGGGGGGGGGGGGGGGGGGGGGGGGGGGGGGGGGGGGGGGGGGGGGGGCTGGGGGGAGCGTGGGTGGAGCACGCCAATTC
>NZ_JBQHUP010000024.1:0-38342 GCF_052065175.1 Dysosmobacter sp. HCP28S3_G4
CCTTCGTATTGAATCGAATGTCTGCAAAAAGCCTGCGTTAGCAGGCGTTTGCGCCGCACAGCGGCAGATTTTCGGGCCGCATATGGGTGCGGAAATACTGACATTAATCAGGCTGTCGGAAAAGTCTATGGACTTTTTCGACAGCCTGTGGCGGCGCGGGTACCCGCGCCGCGTTCCTGTGTTTTCCTTATTTGGACGTTTTTGAGATTACGGAGAGAATTCGATGGCACAGAAGATACCATTTTTCAATCTGTTCGCGGATCTGCTGCCGCCGCCGGAACTGAAGCTTCGGCTGGCGGGGGCCTTTATCACCGGCGCGGTCATCGACCAGAAGGCCAGCACCATGGATGTGGATGTCACCACCCGGCAGCCGCTGCCGGACCAGGATGTCCAGGATCTTCAGGAGATGATCCGGGTGACATACGGCTTTACCCGGGTGGGTGTCCGGGCCAAGTGCCTGAACCAGCCGCTGCCGGAGTCCTTCCGGGCGGACGCCGGCGGCGGACAGAGCACCGGCAACGGCGGCAAGAAGGAGGAGCGGAAGGTGTCCTCCGTCCTGTTCGGCAATCCCATCAAGGGAAAGCCGGTGCCCATGAAGGAGCTGAACCTGAAAATGGGCAACGCCACTGTGGCGGGAAAGGTCTTCGCCGCGGAGTGCCGGGAGACCCGGCGGCCCGGCATGTGGCGCCTCAGCTTCGACATGACGGACTACACCAACTCCGTCACCGTCCAGAAGAACCTCAGCGCCAAGGAGGCGGAGAGCTTCGGGAACGCCGTCCAGCCGGGAATGTGGCTGATGGTCCAGGGCAAGATGGAGCCCACCTGGGACGGCAAGGACATCCAGCTGAACCCCTATCACGTCAACGTCATCGAACACAAGGGCCGGGAGGACAAGGCGGAGGAGAAGCGTGTGGAGCTGCATCTCCACACCCGCATGAGCAACATGGACGCTTTGACGGACACCGGCTCCGTGGTGAAGCAGGCCATCAAATGGGGCCACCCCGCCATCGCCATCACGGACCACGGCGTGGTCCAGTCCTTCCCGGACGCCGCCAAGGCGTCGGGGGGAAAGATCAAGATTCTCTACGGAATGGAAGGCTACTTCGTCAACAATCTGGACGACCGCATCGCCGTCCACGGCGACCAGGACTGCGACCTGGACGGTGAGATCGTCTGCTTCGACATCGAGACCACCGGCCTGAAGGTGAACCGGGAGGCCATTACCGAGATCGGCGCGGTCATCCTGAGCCACGGCGAGGTGAAGGACTGCTTCCAGACCTTCGTGAATCCCAACCGGAAGCTGACGCCGGAGATCATCGGCCTGACGGGCATCACCGACGACATGCTGCGGGGCGCGCCCCAGCTGAAGGAGGCCCTGACCAACTTCCTGAACTTCGTGGGCGGACGGCCCCTGGCGGCCCACAACGCGGAGTTCGACATCAGCTTCATCCGGGAGGGCTGCCGGAAGACGGGACTGGAGTTCCACCCCACCTATATCGACTCCCTGATCCTGGCCCAGAACCTGCTGCCGGGACTGGGCAAGTACAAACTGGACGTGGTGGCGGAGGCGTTGGACCTGCCCGCCTTCAACCACCACCGGGCGTCGGACGACGGCGCCACCGTGGGCTATATGCTGATCCCCTTCTGGAAGATGCTCCGGGAGCGGGGCGTCAACCGCCTCCAGGAGATCAACCGGGAGATGGAGAAGCTGCGCCCTCTGGGCAACAAGGTGAACCGCCATCCCCGGCACATCATCCTGCTGGCCCGGAACAAGATGGGCCTGAAGAACCTGTACCAGCTGATCTCCCTGTCCAACCTGAAATACTTCAAGCGGGTGCCCATCATTCCCAAGAGCGCCCTGAAGCAGCACCGGGAGGGCCTCATCATCGGCGCGGCCTGCGAGGCGGGCGAGCTGTTCCGGGCGGTGGTGGACCACAAGGACTGGGACGAGCTGAAGCGCATCGCCTCCTTCTACGACTATCTGGAGATCCAGCCCCTGTGCAACAACATGTTCATGCTGCGGGACGGCACCGTCCGCTCTGTGGAGGAGCTGAAGGAGTTCAACCGCACCATCGTCAAACTGGGCGAGGAACTGGGCAAGCCCGTCTGCGCCACCGGCGACGTCCACTTCCAGGAGCCGGAGGACGAGGTCTACCGCCACATTCTTCTGGCCTCCAAGAAGTTCCCCGACGCCAACGAGTCCCTGCCCATCTACTTCCGCACCACCGACGAGATGCTGGAGGAGTTCCAGTACCTGGGGAAGGAGAAGGCCTACGAAGTGGTGGTGAAGAACCCCCGGGCCATCGCCGACACGGTGGAGACCATCGAGCTGCTGCCCAAGGGCCACCTGTTCCCGCCCCGGCTGGAGAACTCCCACGAGGACCTGTACAACATGGTCTGGGGCAAGGCCCATGAGCTGTACGGCGACGACCTGCCGGAACTGGTGCAGAAGCGTCTGGAGACGGAGCTGAACGGCATTCTGGGCCGGGGCTACGACGTCATCTACATGAGCGCCCAGAAGCTGGTGCAGCGCAGCCTGGAGAACGGCTATCTGGTGGGCTCCCGAGGTTCCGTGGGCTCCTCGCTGGTGGCCTACATGGCCGGCATCACGGAGGTCAACGCTCTGGCGCCCCACTACCGCTGCCCCAACTGCCGCCACACGGAGTTCATTCTGGACGGCTCCTACGGCTGCGGCGTGGACATGCCGGACAAAAACTGCCCCGTCTGCGGCACAAAATACGCCAAAGAGGGCTTCGACATCCCCTTCGAGACGTTCCTGGGCTTCGGCGGCGACAAGGTGCCGGATATCGACCTGAACTTCTCCGGCGAGTACCAGGCCAAGGCCCACCGCCACGCCATTGAGATGTTCGGCCAGACCCAGGTGTTCCGGGCGGGCACCATTGGCACCCTGGCGGAGAAGACCGCCTTCGGCTTCGTGAAGAAGTATCTGGAGGAGAACGGCATCGTGGCCGGCAGGGCGGAGGAGAACCGGCTCACCCAGGGCTGCGTGGGCGTCCGGCGCACCACGGGCCAGCATCCCGGCGGCCTGGTGGTGGTGCCCGACGACCTGGACGTGGAGGATTTCTGCGCCGTCCAGCACCCGGCGGATGACGACGGCTCCGACACCATCACCACCCATTTTGAATACCACTGCATGGAGGACAACCTCCTGAAGCTGGACATGCTGGGACACGATGATCCCACAATGGTCCGCATGATGGAGGATCTCACCGGCGTCAACGCCCGGCGGGACATCGCTCTGGACGATCCGGACACCATGTCCATCTTCACCTCCAGCAAGGTCCTGGGCTACGAGAATGACGAGATCCTGGGCCCCACCGGCGCCGTGGCCATTCCGGAGTTCAACACCCGGTTCACCCGGCAGATGCTGATGGACACCCAGCCCAAGGACTTCAACACGCTGGTGCGTCTGTCCGGCTTCTCCCACGGCACGGACGTGTGGCTGGGCAACGCCCGGGAGCTGATCGTCAGCGGCACCGCCTCCGTTCTGGAGACGGTGGGCTGCCGCGACGACATCATGCTGTACCTCATCTCCCAGGGCGTGGACGCCAAGACCTCCTTCAAGATCATGGAGGCGGTGCGAAAAGGCAAGGTGAAGAAGGGCGGTTTCCAGGACGGCTGGGTGGACACCATGAAGGAGCACGATGTGCCGGACTGGTACATCGAGTCCCTCAGCAAGATCGGCTATCTGTTCCCCAAGGCCCACGCCGTGGCTTACGTCACCATGGCCTACCGCATCGCCTGGTTCAAGGTCCACAAGCCCTTGGCCTTCTACGCCACGTTCTTCACGGTCCGGGCCAAGGCCTTCGACGCGGAGTACTGCTGCGCCGGACTGGACGCGGTGAAGCGGAAGATCCGGGAGATCGAGAACAACAAGGACGCCACCGCCGTGGAGCAGGACCTGATGACCACGCTGGAGGTGTGCTACGAGTTCTACCTCCGGGGCTTCACCTTCAACACCATCGACATCTACGAGTCCGAGGCCACCAAGTTCAAGGTGGTGGAAAACGGCCTGCTGCCGCCCTTCACCTCCGTCCACGGACTGGGTGAGTCGGCGGCGCTGGACACGGTGGAGAAGCGGAAGGGAAAGAAGTTCGTGTCCGTCGAGGAGTTCGCCGCCTGCTGCAACAAACTGTCCAAGACCCACATCGAGCAGCTGAAGAAACTGGGGGCCTTCGCGGGGATGGCGGATACCAGCCAACTGACCTTGTTTTAAAGAGGGGACTTCGTCCCCCCCTTTAGATTCCCCCTCACCAGTCTGCGGACTGGTGTCGCCGCCCACGGCGGCTGGGGTCAATGTATTTTTCCGACGTACACGCCGCCGGAAAAATGATTACGACAGATTGCTTTGCCCGCGGGCAAAGCAACCGGAAAAACCGAAGGTTTTTCCTGGCCCTTTTCCTTTGCACCTTTCGCCAGAGGCGAAAGGTGTGGGAACCTGCGGTTCCCTGGCTTCCTTTCTCGCGTCCGTCTCGCTGCACCTTGGTGCAGCGGGACGTGACTTGCACCTTAAAACAACCCAAACGGTTCACTTTCTGAATATAAAAGCAACCAAATGGTAACCTCATTTTGAGGTGGTCTGGTTGTATTTCAGAAGAATTTATGACCTGCGGGAAGACGGCGATATCACGCAGAAAGAGATTGCCGAATATCTGGGCATCCATCCCAATGTATACCGGCGCTATGAGAAGGGGACCCGTGAGATCCCGGTATCCCTTTTAGTCAAGCTGGCGGATTACTACAAGGTCAGCACGGATTACCTGCTGGGGCGGACGGATGACCCCACGCCGCCGGGGAAACGATGAGACGGCTGGCGGTCTTCGCGGGCGCGTTTTCCGGCGGGATCTTTCTGGCTCAATTTGTTCTGCCCGGCCAGTGGCTGCTGCCTCTGGCCGCAGTCTGTCTCGCCCTGATGGGCGGGGGCTTTTTCCTGCGCGGCCATGCCCGGCTGCGGCTCTTCCTGATCTGCGCCGGACTGGGGCTGGCGTTGGCCTATGACTGGGCCTACACCGCCGCCGTCCAGGCGCCGGCGGAGGCGTTGGCGGGGACGGAGCGGACCGGCGTCACCATGACGGTGCTGGAGTATCCCGAGACCGCCCGGTACGGCGCCAAGGTCACGGTGCGGCTGAAGCTGTCGGACCTGCGGTTCGGAAAGGCCGTCTTCTATGGGGACGAGTCCCTGCTGGAGCTGCGGCCCGGCAATACCATCACCGGAGATGTGTCCCTCCGCAGCGCCGCCCACATCCGGGAGGACGATCTGACAGTCTTCACCTCCAACGGCGTCTATCTCCTGGCCTACGGTGGGGATGAGCTGACGGCGGGGGAGGGCAGCGCCCGGTCGCCCCGCTGGTGGCCCGCCCGGCTGGGACAGGCCCTGCGGGACAGCATCTCCACAGTCTTTGATGCAAAGACGGCACCGTTTCTGGCAGCTATCCTCACCGGCGACCGCAGCGGCCTTCCGGCGGAGGACTCCATCGCACTGTCCGAGGCGGGGCTGCTTCATCTGCTGGCGGTGTCGGGGATGCACTGCGCGTTCCTGCTGTCCATGGTGACGGTTCTGCTGGGGTATCAGCGGCGCCGCCTGAGAGCGGCGCTGGCCATCCCTGTGCTGCTGTTCTACACAGTGCTGACGGGGGCGTCCCCCTCTGTGGTCCGGGCCTGCGTCATGATGATCTTCCTGCTGTCGGCGCCTCTGTTCCGGCGGGAGAGCGACGGACCTACCGCACTGTCCGCGGCTCTGTTCCTGATCCTGGTGCAGAATCCCTTTGCCGCCGCCTCCGTCAGCCTTCAGCTGAGCTTTGGAGCGGTGGCGGGCATCCTGTGGTTGACGCCGAAGGTGTACCGCGGTCTGTTGGGGAAACGGAAGCGGCCCGGACGGATCGTTCGGTTTCTGGCGGGCAGTCTGTCCGCCTCCCTGGGGGCCATGGTGTTCACCGTGCCGCTGACGGCGGCGTATTTCAATATCTTCGTGCTCGCCGTGCCGGTGAGCAATCTGCTGTGCCTGCCGGCGGCGGGGGTGGTCTTCGGCATGGGGCTGCTGGCCGCCGTGACGGGGCTGTTCTGTCCGGCATTGGGAAGCGTTCTGGCCATCCTGCCCGGTCTGCTGACCCGGTATATCCTGTGGGTGGCCGCGGGGATCTCCCGGATCCCCTGGCACGCCGTGTATTTCAGTGATCCGTATCTGAAATACTGGCTGGCCTTTGTCTATCTGCTGTTCGGACTGGCGTACGTGCTGCGGGGCGGGGCCCGGCTGAAATACACCACTGCCGTGGTGCTGTCGGGAGTGACCCTGGCGGCGACGGTCTCCGCCTGGACCGACCAATGTACCGCCGGACGGCTGGACGTCACCGTTCTGGACGTGGGGCAGGGGGCCTGCACGGTGCTGTCCTCCGGCGGGCACTTCGCCCTCATCGACTGCGGCAGCGGCAGCAGCTGGTACGACGCCGGACAGTTGGCCGCCGACACCCTCCAAAGCCGGTGCTGCTTCCGGCTGGATGATCTGCTGCTGACCCATTACGACTACGACCACGTCTCCGGCGTGGTGGACGTGCTGGCGCGTCTCCGGGTGGAGACGCTGCTGGTGCCGGACGTAGAGGACGACAGCGGCCTCCGGGAGACAGTGCTGTCGGCAGCGGAGCGGTGCGGCGTGACGGTGGAGTTCGTCCGGCAGCGGCGTACCCTGGAACTGGGAGACGCCGTCCTCACCGTCTATCCGCCGGTGGGACGGAAAAGCGATAACCAGAGTGGCCTGAGTTGTCTGGTGACATCGGAGGACTACGACCTGCTGGTCACCGGCGACATGGACAGCGCCACAGAGCGGACGCTGCTGAACCGGTACGGCCTGCCGGACATTGAGGCGCTGGTAGTGGGCCACCACGGCTCCAAGAACGCCGCCTCCCGGGAACTGCTGGAGACGCTGCGGCCCGAGACGGCCATCATCAGCGTGGGCGCCGGAAACGCCTACGGACATCCGGCCGGTGAGACCCTGGGGCGGCTCCTGGAAGCGGGGGCGGAGGTATACCGCACGGACCGGCAGGGAAATATCCATATTACAGTGAATTGAGGAATTCCAGCCATGGCATACGCAAAGAAGACCACAAAGGCCTCCAAGGCCGACGAGAGCTTTCAAAAGCTGAAGGCGGACCTGTCCGCCGGAACGGTGGGGAACGCCTATATCTTTTACGGAGAGGAGAGCTATCTCCGGGAGTACTATCTGGGGGAACTGCGGAAGAAGCTGGTGCCCGCCGGCTTCGAGGAGTTCAACTACCACGCCCTGGAGGGGAAGGACACCACCGTCCAGGCCCTGGGGGAGATGGCGGAGGCCATGCCCATGCTGTCGGAGCGGACGCTGCTGACGGTCACGGACATGGATCTGTTCAAGCTGCCGGAGGAGCAGCGGGAGCGGCTCATGGCCCTGCTGGAGGACATTCCGCCCTACTGCTGCATCGTGTTCGTCTACGACACCATTGAGTACAAGCCCAACCGGACCATGAAAAAGCTGTGCGCCGCTCTGGGGAAGTACGTCCAGGCGGTGGAGTTCCGTCCCCAGGACAGCAGCGACCTGGTGCCCTGGATCATGCGGCGTTTCCGGGCGCTGGACAAGGACATCGACCGCCAGACGGCGGAGTATCTGATCTTCACCTGCGGCGGCCTGATGACCGGCCTGGTGCCGGAGATCACGAAGATCGGCACCTACGCCAGGGGGAAGACCATCACTCAGCGGGACATCGACGCTGTGGCGGACCCGGTGCTGTCCGCGGAGGTGTTCAAGATGTCCGACGCGGTGCTGCGGGGGGACTATGACGAGGCGGCCCGGCTGATGGGCGATCTTCTGAAGATGCAGACGGACCCCATCCAGATCAACGCCGCCCTGGGGAGCCAGCTGCGGCGGATCTACACCGCCCGTCTGGCCATCGACAGCGGGAAGGACAAGTACTGGCTCATGGAGCTGTGGGGCATGAAGTCCGACTATCCGGTGAAGCTGTGGCTGTCCGCCGCGAAGCGGGCCAGCCGGGACTGGTGCGCCGACGCGGTGAAGCAGTGCCAGACCCTGGATCTGCGGCTGAAGAGCGAGCGGGGCATTGACGATGTGGGAGAGCTGAAGCTCCTGCTGGTGCGTTTGGGGGCGCAGAAGAAATGAGGAAGCTGCGGGAGGTCATCGTGGTGGAGGGCCGCTACGACAAGAGCACCCTGTCCCAGGTCGTGGACGCTACGGTGGTGACGCTGAACGGCTTCTCCGTGTTCAACGACCGTGAGAAGCTGGCACTGCTGCGGCGTCTGGCGGCGGCAAGGGGCCTCGTCATCCTGACGGACAGCGACGGCGCCGGGTTCCAGATCCGGAACTATCTGAGGGGCGCTCTGCCGAAGGAACAGGTGAAGCAGGCGTATATCCCCGACATCTACGGCAAGGAGCGCCGGAAGCGGGCCCCCGGCAAAGAGGGAAAGCTGGGGGTGGAGGGCATGCGCCCGGAGGTGCTGCTGGAGGCTCTGCGCCGGGCAGGTGTTACCTTTGAAGACGACGAAAAAACCGATTTTTCGACAGGCGATCCCATCACCCAGGCGGACCTGTTCGCATGGGGCCTGACCGGCGGAGAGGACTCCTCCCGGCGGCGTCAGGCGCTGCTGAAGCGGCTGGAGCTGCCGGAGCATCTGAACAGCCGGGGGATGCTGGAGGTGCTGAATCTCCTGTATTCCAGGGAGGATGTGGAGCGGCTCACGGAGGACCTGAGCGACCTGTTTTAAAAGCGCGAGAGAGACTGACGGCCCGGAAGTGATCTTTCGGGCCGTTAAAGTTTTGTTTGACTTTTTCTTTTTTCGACATTTTTCGACAAATTTCGGTGTATGCGCAACCTTATACTGGAAACAATCAATGACGGACTCCTTTCCGGAGGGGCCGCCGCATACAGGAAGCTGAGTAAAGTGTTTGGGAGAAGACGGTATCCGTTGGAGAAGAAAGGAAAGGACCTGCTATGCGTGAACGTCTGATAGGAGAGAGGACCATTCAGGGGACGCTGTTCACCTATGCGCTGCTGGCTGAGGAACTGACCAGCGACGAAGAACGCTATGGCGTCCGGATCAGCGGTGCGGATGGGGAGACGGCGGTCTTCCAGGACGTGACCGTATCCCGGCCGGGGATGCAGAGCCTGATGGGAAAACTGGTGGAGGGTCTCGTGACGCCTGTGACGCTGAGAGATATCCTGGAGGATTGGTTGGGGGAACTGTGACCTGGTGATAGACAAACAAGGAGAGGGGCGGAGCATCCGTCCCTCTCCTGCTCTGTTTCGGCGGCTCCGCCTGCGGCATTCCGCAGCGCACTTTCATACACCGCTTCCCGGAGAGCGCAGCTAGAAAAGGGAGACCGGTCGGCCTCGGACAAAGCGTATGGGCGAAAGTCCCGGAAAGGCCGAGAGACTGTCGTTTTTCCCCTTGTAATTTCAGATGGGATTCTGTATAATAATGTCCAATCATTTTCACATTACAAATGAGAACGAAGGGAAGGACCGCGTATGGCAGAAGACATCAAGACGCCGGAGATGGAATCCGGAGAGAGCCGGAATTTCATCCACGCTTTCATTGACGAGGATATCGGCCCCGGCGGACAGTACGAGGGCATGACCGTTCACACCCGGTTCCCGCCGGAGCCCAACGGATATCTGCATATCGGCCACTGCAAGGCGCTGACCATCGACTTTGGCACTGCTGAGAAGTACGGCGGCATCTGCAATCTCCGCATGGACGATACCAACCCCTCCAAGGAGGACACGGAGTACGTGGACGCCATCAAGGAGGACATCCACTGGCTGGGCTTCGACTGGGGCGACCGCTTCTTCTACGGCTCCGACTATTTTGAGCAGGACTATCAGTACGCCGTGGAGCTGATCAAAAAGGGTCTGGCCTACGTGTGCGAGCTGTCCCCGGAGGAATTCAAGGCCAACCGGGGCGACGTGGGCATCCCCGCCGTCAGCCCCTACCGGGACCGGCCCATCGAGGAGAGCCTGGACCTGTTTGAGCGGATGCGGAACGGCGAGTTCCCGGAGGGCTCCAAGACCCTGCGGGCCAAGATCGATCTGGCCTCCGGCAACTTCAACCTGCGGGATCCGGTGCTGTACCGCATCCGGTATATCCACCATCACCGTCAGGGGGACAAGTGGTGCATCTTCCCCATGTACGACTTCGCCCACCCCATTCAGGATGCGCTGGAGGGCATCACCCACTCCCTCTGCTCCCTGGAGTATGAGGAGCACCGTCCCCTGTACGACTGGGTGGTGAACAACGTCTCCATCCCCTATCACAAGCCCCGTCAGATCGAGTTCGCCCGTCTGAACATCGATCACACCGTCATGAGCAAGCGGAAGCTGCGCCAGCTGGTGGAGGAACACCGCGTCTCCGGCTGGGACGATCCCCGGATGCCCACCCTCTGCGGCCTGCGCCGCCGGGGCTACACCCCCCAGTCCATCCGGAACTTCTGCGAGCGCATCGGCGTGGCCAAGGCGCCCTCTGTCATCTCCTACGGCTTCCTGGAGCACTGCCTCCGGGAGGACCTGAACGAGAAGGCGGAGCGGGTCATGGCGGTGCTGCATCCCATCCGCCTGACGGTCACCAACTATCCCGAGGGGCAGACGGAGACCTTCGACGTGGAGAACAACCCCGTCCATCCCGAGGAGGGCACCCATCCCGTCGCCTTCTCCCGGCACCTGTATATCGAGGCCGACGACTTCCTGGAGACGCCGGTGCCCAAGTACAAGCGCCTGTATCCCAACGGCCCGGAGTGCCGCCTGAAGGGCGCGTATCTGGTGAAGTGCACCGGCTGCGTGAAGGACGATGACGGCAACGTGACGGAGGTCCTGTGCGAGTACGATCCCGACAGCCGGGGCGGCGATCCCGCCGACGGCCGGAAGGTGAAGGGCGCTACCCTCCACTGGGTGGACGCCGGCACCGCCGTGGACGCCGAGGTCCGCCTGTACGACAACCTGTTCACCGATCCGGACCCCGATGGCCCGGACAAGAACTTCCTGGACTGCCTGAATCCCGACTCCCTGCAGGTCCTCACCGGCTGCAAGGTGGAGGCGGGGCTGAAGGACGCCGTGGCTCCCGCCAACTTCCAGTTCATGCGCCTGGGCTACTTCTGCCTGGACAGCAAGGACTCCAAGCCGGGCCATCTGGTGTTCAACCGCAGCGTCAGCCTGAAAGACAGCTTCAAAAAGTAAAGAGAACCAAAAAGGCCCCGGAGGGAATGTCCCTCCGGGGCCTCAGCTTGTCGAAAAACCCTGTCTGAAGGAAAAGAGTCCTTTTTTGCAGGGGGAGTACGAGGGGGCGGGAGCCCCCTCGTGTTGGATTGAATGCCTGCAAAAAGCCTGTGTCAGCAGGCGTTTGCGCCGCGCAGCGGCAGCTTTTCGGCCCGCTGCGCGGGCAGAAAAGCGAGGCATTGTGAAGGCTGTCGAAAAAGTCCATCGGACTTTTTCGACAGCCTGAGGCCCCGGAGGGAATGTCCCTCCGGGGCCTTTGCATCAAATGAAACTGCGGTTATGCCGCTCCGTCACAGGTCCAGCGGCTTGTCCAGGGTATAGAAGGTCATGGTGGCGCTGCCCACGGGCTTGCCGGACTGATCGGACAGCAGGGTGTCGTAGACGCTGATGGTGGCGCCGTGCTTGACCTCCCTGGCTTCGGCGGTGATGACGTCCCCCACCGCGGCCCCCCGCAGGAAGTTGTAGGAGGCGTTGAGGGTGACGGCCTGGAAGCCGTAGGAGGCGGCGGCGGAGCCACAGGCGGTGTCCGCCACGGCGAACAGCACCGCGCCGTGGGCGCGTCCCAGGGGATTCAGGTCCTCCTCCGTGATGGTCTTCACCGTCCGGGCGTAGCCGGGCCCCACCTGCTCCACCACAATGCCCATACGGTGAGCGAAGGGAGAGCGGTCATTCCGGAAATTTTTGATCTTCTGATAGTCCATAGCGGTCCTCCGTCAAATTTGTTTCTGGCTCTGATGATACGCCCCTTTCCGGCGGGCGTCAAACTTTTTCAAAAGTTGCTCCGGCTTTCAGGGAATTTTCAGCTTCCTTTTTTATAGTAACCTTAAATCAAACTGGGAAAGAGGGAATCAGCTTATGAAAAAACTGCTCTCTGCGATGCTGTTGCTGGCCCTGGCGGCATCCTGCCTGAGCCTCTCCGCCCTTGCGGCGGACACGGAGAAGGCGACGGCCATCCGCCTGTCCGACAGCAAAATCACCGTGGACGGGAAGACAGTCTCCACCGACGAGACCGCCGCCGTCTACACCGCCCATGACATCGTGTACTACGAGTCCGGCAAGGGCTTCACCTACGGCGAGGGAACGGCGGCCGACGAGCACGACGCCGCCGAGGCGGCGGCCCACACCGTGGTCCATATTACCCAGCCCGGCACCTACTCCCTCAGCGGCAGTCTGTCCGCCGGACAGATCGCCGTGGACCTGGGGAAGGACGCAGAGGACGATCCGGACGCCGTGGTAACGCTGATCCTCAACGGCGTGGACGTCACCTGCACCGTGGCCCCGGCGGTCATCTTCTACAACGTCTATGAGTGCGGCTCCACCGACGAGGACCAGGCGTCCAGGGACGTGGATGCCTCCGCGGCGGGCGCCAACGTCATCATTGCCGACGGCACCGTCAACAACATCACCGGCTCTTATGTTGCCCGGATCTACAAGTCTTACACCCTCAGCGAGGACGGTACCGAAGTGGTGGACAACAAAAAACTCCACAAGTACGACGGCGCGTTCTACTCCAAGATGTCCATGAACGTGGACGGCGGGGAGAAGGGCACCGGTGTGCTGAACATCAACGCGGAAAACGAGGGCCTGGACGCGGAGCTGCACCTGACCATCAACGGCGGCAAGATCAACATCCGCTCCGGCAACGACGGCATCAACACCAATGAGGACGGCATCTCCGTCACCACCATCAACGGCGGCGCGGTCACCATCACCGTCACCGGCAAGATGGGGGAGGGCGACGGCATCGACTCCAACGGCTGGCTGGTCATCAACGGCGGCACCGTCATCGCCGCCGCCTGCGGCTCCAGCATGGACGCCGGCATCGACTCCGACATGGGCACCTACGTCAATGGCGGCACCGTCGTCGCCAGCGGAAATATGTACGACCGCGTGGAGGGAGACGCCGCCTATGCCGTGTTCTCCTTTGCCCAGCGCCAGTCCGGAGGCACCGAGTACGCCCTGAAAAACGCGGCGGGGGAGACCGTGGCGGACTTCGCGCCGGCCAATGACTTCACCTATCTGGTGTACGCCTCCCCGGAACTGACCGCCGGGACCTACACCCTCTGGCAGGGAGACACCCAGTTGGCGGGCGTTGCCGGCCAGGGCATGGGCGGCCGCGGCGGCATGGGCAAGCCGGATATGGAACCGCCCGAGGGCTTTGATCCGTCCCAGTTCCAGCGTCTCGAGGGCGGACAGCGGCCTGAGAACATGCCGGAGCCTCCCCAGGGCGGCGCGCCTGACGGACAGCGTCCGGAGGGCATGCTGCCGCCGGACGGCGCCCATGAGGGCGGCTTCCGTCCCGACGGCTTCGGCGGAGCGCAGCAGAGCGGCACCCGCACCAAGCTGTTCGCCGTGACGGCTGGCGCCAACTTCTTCAGCGGAATCTCCGCCGCCGGGGAGGGGGACTCCGACCTGCCCTTCTCCGACGTGACGGCCGACAGCTGGTGCTACGACGCGGTGAAATTCGCCTATGAGAACGGCATCGTCTCCGGCACCTCCGCCGCCGCCTTTACCCCGGACGGCACCCTGACCCGAGGCCAGGCGGTGACGGTCCTGTGGCGGCTGGCAGGCAGCCCTGTGGTGAACTACGCCATGCAGTTCTCCGATGTGGCGGAGGATACCTACTGCGCCGAGGCAGTCCGCTGGGCGGCCTCCTGCGGCGTGGTGCAGGGCTATGAGAACGGCGCCTTCGGCGTGGGCGATCCCGTCACCCGTGAGCAGTTTGCGGCCATCCTGTACCGGTACGCCCAGGGCGAGGGCCGGGGCTTCATCGGCACCTGGGCCTTCCCGCTGGACTACACGGACGCCCAGCAGGTCAGCGGCTTCGCCTACGAGCCCCTGTGCTGGCTGACTATGAACGGCGTCATCTCCGGCAAGACCGACGGCTCCCTGGACCCCAGAGGCGGCGTCACCCGCGCCCAGGCCGTGGTGATGCTCCAGCGGTATCAGAACATCTGAGGAACAGCAGAGCGTAACGACAGCGCCCCCGCCGCATCTGCGGCGGGGGCGCTTTTCCCGGAAAAGCAAAGCGCGGGTCAAAGGGATCAGAAACGGGCGGACGCAGCTGCGTCTGCCCGTTCGATCTGCCTGATTGTCGGGAATCAGCCCTTCACCATGGAGGCGATCTCCTCGGCGAAGTTCTCCTGCTTCTTCTCGATGCCCTCGCCCTTCTCGAAACGCACGGCGTCCTTGAAGGTGACGGTGCCGCCCAGAGCCTTGGCAGCGGCGGCGATATACTTCTCCACGCTCATGGAGTTGTCCTTGACGAACTCCTGCTGCAGCAGGCAGTTCTCAGCGTAGAACTTGTTCAGCTTGCCCAGAACGATCTTCTCACGGACCTGCTCGGGCTTGTTGGCCATCTTGGGATCGTTGGCCATCTGGACCATCATGATCTTCTTCTCCTCGTCCAGGACGTCCTGGGTGACCTGGGACTTATCCCAGAAACGGGGATTCAGAGCGGCGATCTGCATGGCCACGTCCTTGCCAATCTCGGTGGCGTCGATGCCGCCGGTGACCTCCAGGTTCACCAGCACGCCGATCTTGCCGCCGGCGTGGATATAGGGAACAGAGACGCCATCGGCGAAACGGGCGAAGCGGCGGACCTTGATGTTCTCGCCGATGACCAGGACCATCTCCTGCTGCTGCTGGGTGACGGTCAGGTCGGTACCCTCGTACTTGCACTCCATCAGAGCGTCCAGATCAGCGGGGTTCTCCTTGGCGACGGTAGCGGCCACGCCCTTGACGAACTCCACGAACTTCTCGTTCTTGCCCACGAAGTCGGTCTCGGCGTTGACCTCGACCACCACGCCGATGCCGTCGATGACGCCGGCGTAAGCCATGCCCTCGGCGGCGATGCGGGAGGCCTTCTTGGCGGAAGCGGCGATGCCCTTCTCGCGCAGCCACTCCACAGCCTTGTCGATGTTGCCCTCGGCGGCGGTCAGAGCCTTCTTGCAGTCCATCATGCCGGCGCCGGTCATTTCGCGCAGGTTCTTAACATCTGCAGCAGTAAAAGCCATTTTACAATTCCTCCATATATCAGTATGAGCGCGCGTCGCGCTTAGCGTGTCACAAAAGGGGACGGATTACTCCGCGGCCTCCTCGGTCTTCTCCGCGGCGGCCTCTTCCATCTGCTCGCCCTGCTTGCCCTCCAGAACGGCGTTGGCCATGATGGAGGAGATCAGCTTGATAGCGCGGATGGCGTCGTCGTTGCCGGGGATGACGTAGTCGATCTCGTCGGGATCGCAGTTGGTGTCGGCGATGGCCACCACGGGGATGCCCAGCTTGTGAGCCTCGGCGATGGCGTTGCGCTCCTTGCGGGTGTCCACGATGAACAGGGCACCGGGCAGGGTCTTCATGTTCTCAACGCCGCCCAGGTACTTTTCCAGCTTGGCGATCTCGCCCAGGTGCTTCATGACTTCCTTCTTGGGCAGCATGTCGAAGGTGCCGTCCTCCTGCATGGCCTTCAGCTGATGCAGACGGTCCACGCGGGTGCGCATGGTCTTGAAGTTGGTCATCATGCCGCCCAGCCAGCGGGCGTTGACATAGTACTGACCACAGCGGGTGGCCTCCTCGCGGATAGCCTCCTGAGCCTGCTTCTTGGTGCCCACGAACAGCAGGGACTGGCCGCTGGCAGACAGCTCACGGACGAAGTTGTAAGCCTCCTCCAGCTTGCGGACGGTCTTCTGCAGGTCCACGATATAGATGCCGTTGCGCTCGGTGTAGATATAGGGAGCCATCTTGGGGTTCCACCGGCGGGTCTGGTGACCGAAGTGGACGCCTGCCTCCAGCAGGGCCTTCATGGATACGACGCTAGAATTTGCCATTGTTAGTTTCCTCTTTTCATTTTAGTTTTTACCTCTGGCCGCATCATCCATCCCGCTAACCCGGAGGGAGAATTTCCCAGCCGGACACAGGCGGCAAGTCCGCGGCCATGCGGAATGCTGAAATATAATAGCACAAGAGCCCTTGCGTTGCAAGAGTTTTTTCCAAAAAATCAGCTGAAAATCAGGAAAAAATCGGGGTTTGAGCGGTCCTGACCGCCTGTCGGATCCCCTGAAAGCGGAAAGACCGTTCCGGGACGTCCGGCGCCGTCAAACTTTTAACGGGCAGGACCATGGTTTTCCTTGAAATGGGGCGGATTTTCTGCTATCATTATTTAGTTATAATGCGCTCTCATACCATTTTTGCTGAGAGAGGTAGACGCTGTGTATTTAAAAGCATTGGAAATTGAGGGATTCAAGTCATTCCCTGACAAAACGGTCCTGAACTTCGGGGAGGACATCACCGCCATCGTGGGGCCCAACGGCTCCGGCAAGTCCAACATCTCCGACGCCATCCGCTGGGTCATGGGCGAGCAGAGCACCAAGAGCCTCCGGGGAGCCAAGATGGAGGACGTCATCTTCGGCGGCACCGCCCGGCGGGGACAGATGCGCTTCGCCCAGGTGACGCTGGTCATCGACAATACGGGGCGCGTGTTCCCCACCATGGAGGAGTCCGAGGTGGCCGTCACCCGGCGGTATTACCGCAGCGGTGACAGCGAGTATTACATCAACCGCCAGTCCGTCCGCCTGCGGGACGTGACGGAGCTGTTTCTGGATACCGGAATGGGCAAGGAGGGGTACTCCCTCATCGGCCAGGGCAGGATCGATGAGATCCTGTCCACCAAGAGCGGCGACCGCCGGGAGATCTTCGAGGAGGCAGCCGGCATCTCCAAGTACCGCCACCGGAAAGAGGAGACGGAACGGAAGCTGGAGCGCACGGACGAGAATCTGACCCGCATCAACGACAAGATCGCGGAGCTGGAGCTCCAGGTGGAGCCCCTCCGGGACCAGGCGGAGAAGGCGAAAAAGTACCTGATCCTCCGGGACGAGCTGCGTCTGCTGGAGATCTCGGTGTGGCTGACGAATCTGGACGAGCTGAAGGCCAATGCCCGGAAGCTGGAATTGGATTTCCGGGCAGCGGAGGCCCGGCGGGACGAGGCCCAGGCGAAACTGGACGCCCTCTACGCCGAGGGCGAGCAGTACAGCGAGAAGATGCGCCAGAAGGACATGGAGGCGGAGACCGTCCGCGCCCAGGCGGGAGAGACGGACGGAAAGGCCGCCGAGGAGGAGTCCGCCATCGCCGTGCTGGAGACCACCATCGCCCACAATCAGGAGAACATCGAACTGGCGCAGCGGGAGCTGGCGGAGCGGGACAGCCGCGCCGGGGGCCTGCAAAGGCAAATTGAAGAACAGTCCGCCCGTGTGGCGGAGATCGACGGAGAGCTGGAGACGCTGGAGGGAGAACTGAACGCCCTGCTGGAGCAGGCGCGGCAGGCGTCGGCTCAGGCGGGAGACCGGCAGTCCGAGGCGGAGGCCCTGCGGGGCAAGGAGGCCATCGCCACCGCAGCGGCCGCTGACGCCCGGGCGGAGCAGTCCGCCGTCACGGCGGAGAACGGCCAGCTGACGCAGCGGCGGGAGACTGTCCTGGCGGAGCAGTCCGCCGGAGAGGAGCAACTGGAGACCGCACGGAGAGAGGCCAAGGCCAACCGCCGCGCCCTGGAGGACGCCCAGGAGGAGGCCCAGGCCGCGGCCAACATCATCGCGGGCCATGCCCTCCGGATGGAGGAGCGGAAGAAGAAGGCCGCCGCGGCGGCCCAGCGGAAAATGCAGCTTACCATGGACGCGGGCGCCATGGACAACCGCATCCGTCTGCTGACGGAGATGGAGAAGGACTACGAGGGCTATTCCAAGGCCGTGAAGCAGGTGATGCAGGCCCGGAACACCCTCCGGGGCATCCACGGTCCGGTGGCCAATCTGATGAAGACGGAGCAGCAGTACTCCGTGGCCATCGAGATCGCGTTGGGCGCCGGGTTGCAGAACATCGTGGTGGACCGGGAGGAGGACGCCAAGGCGGCCATCAACTTCCTGAAGCAGCGGGACGGAGGCCGTGCCACCTTCCTGCCTCTCACCGCCATCCGGGGCGATGAGCTGCGGCAGGCCGGGCTGGAGAACGAGACCGGCTACGTGGGCATCGCCTCCCGTCTTGTGCGGTTCGATCCGAAATACCGGAATATCTTTGAAAATCTGCTGGGCCGGACGGTGGTGGCCGAGGACCTGGACTGCGGCATCGCTATGGCCCGGAAGTATCAGAACCGGTTCCGCATCGTCACGCTGGACGGCCAGGTCATCAACCGGGGCGGTTCCATGACCGGCGGCAGCGTCAACCGAAACGCCGGCGTCCTCAGCCGGGCGGCGGAGCTGGAAAAGCTCCGGTCCCGGTCGGGAAAGCTCCATGAGACGCTGGACGACGCCGTCCGGCAGGAGGAGGACGTGAACCGGGAGCTGTCCGCAGCTCAGTACGAACTGGAGACAGCTGAGGGCCAGCGCCGTCAGGCGGAGGACGAGGTCCTGCGTCTGGAGGGCCTGAAAAATCACTACGCCATTCTCATTGAGAATCTGGAGAACAGTCTGGAGAACCTGTCCGGGGAGCTGTCCGCACTGGATGGCCGCCTGAAGGACAACGAGGCCCGTCTGAAAGCCGCGGCGGATACCGTGGCCGCTCAGGAGGCCGCGGCGGCAGACTGCCGACGTCAGGCGGAGGAGCGGCTGTCGGGTCAGACGGAGCTGCTGGAGCAGTCCAACCGGCTGTCGGAGACCGTCACGGAGAAGAAAACTACCCTGGCGGCCCTGACGGCGGAGAAGGACGCCACTGCCCGGAGCCTGGAGGACTTGGAGACCCTGCGCCGCCAGCTCACCGGCGACAAGTCGGAGAAGGAGCGGCAGGCGGCGGCCTATCAGCGGAACATCGACGAGGCACAGGCGCAGATCCGCACCCACCGGCAGACGCTGGAGGCCCTGCACGCCCAGTCCCAGGCCTTCCGGGACCGGCTGACGGCGCTGAATCAGGAGAAGCTGACATTGGAGGCGGAGCGCACCGCCAGGAACAAGGCGGGCCAGGAGATGAACGAGACCTTGCTGGACATGGAGCGGATGGTCTCTCATCTGGAGCAGAAGAAGACCGCCGCCGCCATGGAGGAAAAGCAGATCCTGGACCGGCTGTGGGAGCACTACGAGCTGAGCCACTCCGCCGCCCAGGCCCAGCGCCTGGAGCTGGAGTCCATCTCCAAGGCCAACCGCCGCATCGGAGAGCTGAAGCGGGACATCTCCGCTCTGGGGACGCCCAATATCGGCGCCATCGAGGAGTTCGACCGGGTGAACACCCGTTATACCTATCTCACCGACCAGCGGAACGATGTGGAGAAGGCCAAGGGAGAGCTGGAGGGCGTCATCCGGGAGATCACGGAGCAGATGACCGGCATTTTTGCCCAACAGTTCCAGCTGCTGAACGAGAGCTTCCAGACCACCTTCCAGGAGCTGTTCGGCGGCGGACAGGCCACGCTGGAGTTGGAGGATGAGAAGGACATCCTGAACTGCGGCATTGAGATCCGGGCTCAGCCCCCGGGCAAGACACTGAAGAACATCTCCCTGCTGTCCGGCGGAGAGAAGGCCTTCGTGGCCATCGCCCTGTACTTTGCCATTCTGAAGGTCCATCCCACGCCCTTCTGTGTCATGGACGAGATCGAGGCCGCTCTGGACGAACCCAACGTCATCCGCGTGGCCCGGTACATGCGCCGTCTGGCGGGACGGACCCAGTTCATCGTCATCACCCACCGCCGGGGCACCATGGAGGAGGCGGACGTGCTCTACGGCGTCACCATGCAGGAGCAGGGCGTCAGCAAGATCCTGACCATCAACCTCAACGACATGGCGAAGGAACTGAAGATCGAATGATGGTGACGCCGCATCAGGGCTCCCAACGGAGCCCAGCGAAGCGGGTCCGTTGGGAAAAGGAGGAGCAAGGGAGCAAACGCAGTTTTCACCGCAAGGCGGAAACGGAGTTTCGCGGACTTTGCGACGACGCCACCATGCAGGAGCAGGGCGTCAGCAAGATCCTGACCATCAACCTCAACGACATGGCGAAGGAACTGAAGATCGGGGAATGAGGGCGCTGCCCCTGCTGCGGCGCGTGGCTGGGAAGATGACCCGGCAAATACTGTAAACACTGCGGGAGAGAGATCGACTGCAGCGCAGAATAAAGAAAGAGACATGAGACAGAGAGATTCTGAAAGGAGACGAGATCCCATGAAGCTGAAAATGAGCCTGCGGAAAAAGCAGCGCCTGATCATGCTCCTGGAGATGGCCGCCGTGATCCTGTTTCTGGTGGGTGTTCTGAAAACCAACCGGAGGATCGAGATGTACGGCGTACTGGCCATTCTGGCGGCCTTTACCGTGGATTTCAAGCTGTGGCGGTGCCCCCACTGCACCGGATACCTGGGCCGCCGTCCCGGCAAGTGCTGCCGGTTCTGCGGAAAAGAAGTGGACTACGACGCCGTGCCCCAGGACGGGGACGGAAAGTGATCATTCTGTCCGTCGATTGATATGCCTGATCAAAAGGGAGAGCGGGCCGCGGCCAGACCATACCCGTTGCCAGTGAAAAGCAGGGCTGCGTTTCACCGGCGGACCGTAAAAATTCATCTCAGAAGGAGATCGTTCCATGGGCTTTTTTGACAAACTGAAAAAGATCACCACCAACCTGTTCGGCGGCTTCACCGAGGCCGACGACGCCTTCTTCGACGAGCTGGAGGAGACGCTGATTTTGGCGGACATGGGCGTGGACACCGCCACGGAGGCGGTGGAGCAGCTGCGCCAGCGGTGCCGGAAGGAGAAGCTCCACGACCAGGAGGAGGTCCGCAGCGCCCTGCGGGACATCCTGGTGGAGGAGATCAACGTGGGAGACACGGCGCTGGACCTGTCCACCCAGCCGTCGGTGGTGCTGTTCATCGGCGTCAACGGCGTGGGGAAGACCACCTCCATCGGCAAGCTGGGCCACCAGCTGAAGACGGAGGGCAAGCGGGTGCTGTTCTGCGCGGCGGACACCTTCCGCGCGGCGGCGGCGGACCAGCTGCAGATCTGGTCCCAGCGGGCCGGCTGCGAGCTGGTGCGCCAGCATGAGGGCGCGGACCCCGGCGCGGTGCTGTTCGACGCCCTCCAGGCCGCCAAGGCCCGGAACGTGGACGTGGTGCTGTGCGACACCGCCGGACGGCTCCACAACAAAGCCAATCTCATGGCGGAGCTCAGCAAGCTCTCCAAGATCATCGACCGGGAGTGCCCCGGCTGCGCCCGGGAGACCCTGCTGGTGCTGGACGCCACCACCGGCCAGAACGGCCTGATCCAGGCCCGGACCTTCAAGGAGACCGCCGGTCTCACCGGAATCGTCCTGACGAAGCTGGACGGCACCGCCAAGGGCGGCATCGTGGTGGCCATCGCCAGGGAGCTGGGCGTGCCTGTGAAGTTCGCCGGCGTGGGCGAGGGCATCGACGACCTGAAGCCCTTCAACGCCAGGGAATACGTGGAGGCCATCATCTGACGGCCTGAGAGGGAGGACGTCTCATGCTCACCATCTTCAACCGCCGGGAACTCATCACCGTTCTCTCGGAGCAGCAGTTTTACCGCGTCCGGAATGCCCTGCTGAACGCCGGGATCCCCAGTACCAGCAGGACCCGTGGTGTGGGAGATACCGCCGGCAGCCGGGTACGGGGCTCCATGCCGTTGGCCTTCCGGGACGCGGCCCTGACCTACACCGTCTATGTCCATCGGGATGATTACCACCGGGCCTGGGAGGCCATCCGGCCTGCCCTGTGAGACGGCTGAGTCCGTATGCCGGTGAAATTCGTATGACAAAGGAGAAAACACCATGCTCATCACCTGTCCCTACTGTCATAAAAAGCTCTATGCCTCCAACCGGCAGCTGCTTCTGAGAGGGCGCCTCAATATGGTGTGCCCCACCTGCCGCCACTATATTTTCCACGCCCTGCGCAAGCGCCTGCTGGTCATGCAGGGCGTCATGATGGTGGCGGCGGTGCTGATCTGTGCCCGGATGGCGCAGTTCGACGTCCCCGGCGGCACGCTGGGAAATGTGGCGCTTCTGCTGGTGTCCCTGGCGCTGGTGGTGGGACTGGGAGAGCTGTGCTCCCGTTGGATCACACGTCCGGCCATGCTCCAGTCCGCCACAGACCGGGCTGTGAAGCAGGAAAAGGAGCAGGAGGAGGCCCAGAAGGCCGCCGAACGGAAGAAGAAAAAACACGCCAAAAAGAAATGAGCGTCGGAAGGGTGGACCATTATGAACAACAGGATCGACGGCCGGGCCTTTGACGAGCTGCGGCCCATGAAGATCACAACGGACTTTGTAAAATTCGCCGAGGGGAGCTGCCTAATCGAGTGCGGCGACACCAAGGTACTGTGCTGCGCCAGCGTGGAGGACAAGGCACCGCCCCATGTGCCCGAGGGCACCGGCTGGGTGACGGCGGAGTACTCCATGCTGCCCCGGGCCAACCGGGAGCGCAGCAAGCGGGATGTGGCCAAGCTGAAGCTCAGCCCCCGCAGCGCGGAGATCCAACGGCTCATCGGCCGGAGCCTCCGGGCGGCGGTGGACATGACGAAGCTGGGCGAGCGCACCATCACCATCGACTGCGACGTCCTCCAGGGCGACGGCGGCACCCGTACCGCCAGCGTCACCGGCGGCTTTGTGGCCCTGTCCCTGGCGCTGGAGAAACTGGTGCGGGACGGCGTCCTTTCGGAAATGCCCATTAAGACCTGCGTGGCGGCGGTGTCCGCCGGCATCGTGGATGACCGGCCCCTGCTGGACCTCTGCTACGCGGAGGACAGCCGTGCCCAGGTGGATTTGAACTGCGTGGTCACCGGCGAGGGAGAACTGGTGGAGATCCAGGGCACCGGCGAAGGACGGCCCTTTACCGTGGAAGAACAGCAGACGCTGGTGGAGCTGTGCTGGAAGGGCATCCGGGAGATCCAGGCCATCCAGCGGGCCGCATTGGGAGGCTGAATATGGAAGCGATGAAATTTGTACTTGCTACCCACAATCCGGGAAAGCTGAAAGAGATGTCCGCCATCCTGTCCCATCTGGGCGTGGAGGTGGTGAGCCCCGGCGACCTGGGGATCACCGTGGAGGTGGAGGAGACCGGCACCACCTTTGCCGAAAACGCCATGCTGAAGGCGAAGGCCATCTGTCAGGCGGCAGGCCTGCCCGCCATCGCCGACGACTCCGGACTGTGCGTGGACGCCCTGAACGGCGGTCCCGGCGTCTACTCCGCCCGCTACGGCGGCGAGGGCCTGGACGACAGGGGACGGTATCTGCTGCTGCTGAACAATCTGCGGGGGATGCCCACCCGGGCGGCCCACTTCGCCTGCGCCATCGCCTGCGCCTTCCCCAACGGCGACACCCTGACGGCGGAGGGCCGCTGCGACGGCACCATCGCCTACGCCCCCATGGGAGAGGGCGGCTTCGGCTACGATCCGGTGTTCTTCGTGCCGGGAAAGGCCAAGACCTTCGGCCAGCTGACGGCGGAGGAGAAGGCGGAGATATCGCATCGCGGAAAGGCGCTGGCGGCTTTTGCCGAAAAGCTTGCAACTTATCTGGCGAAATAAACGTCTAATCAAAAAGGACCGGACGGGAGAGTCCGGCCATCAGAAAGGGAACAAACAACAATATGGAACTGACAAGCAAACAGCGGAGCCAGCTGAAGGGGCTGGCCAACTCTCTGGACACCATCCTCCAGATCGGCAAGGACGGCCTCGGCGAGAACCTGATCAAGCAGGCCGACGACGCCCTGGAGGCCCGGGAGCTCATCAAGGGCCGTGTGCTGGACAACAATCTGGAGTACGACGCCCGCACCGCGGCGGAGGCCCTGGCCAAGGCCACCCGCAGCGAGGTGGTGCAGGTCATCGGCACGAAGTTCGTCCTGTACCGGGAGTCCCACAGCAAGCCCAAGGACAAGCGCATCCAGCTGGTGAAACCCGGCCGGGCGAAGAAAGCGCAGATCTGAATGAGAAGCGGGGAATTTTCCAAACACTACAAATTCCTAATTTCTAACTCCTAATTCCTAATTGAAAAGAGGGGGGTCTGTTATTGATGAAAATCGGCATTTACGGCGGGACCTTCAATCCGCCGCATCTGGGCCATCTGACGGCGGCACGGGCTGTTTTCGAGATGCTGCGGCTGGATAAGCTGCTGCTGATCCCGGCGGGCCTGCCGCCCCACAAGGATATGCCGGCGGGGAGCCCCACGCCGCAGCAGCGGCTGGAGATGACCCGGCTGGCCGGGGAACAGCTGAACCTGGGCGACAAGGTGGAGACGCTGGACATCGAGCTGCGGCGGGAGGGAAAGAGTTTCACCTCCGACACGCTGGACGCCGTCCAGACCCTGTACCCCGACGCGGAGCTGTGGCTGCTGATGGGCACGGACATGTTTCTGACGCTGCAGGCATGGCATGAGCCGGAGAAGATCTTTGAAAAGGCGGGAATCGCCGCCTTCGGCCGGACGGAGGAGGACACGGAGGATCTGTTCTCCCTCCAGCGGCACCATCTGTATCAGGCCTATCCCAACGCCCGCATCTTCACGCTGACCATCCCCGGCGTCGTCAGCGTGTCCTCCACGGAGCTGCGGGAGCGGCTGGCGAAGGGGGAGGGCGGCCATCTGCTGGCTCCCGCCGTCTACGGCTATATCCTCCGGGAGGGGCTGTACAGCACCGGCGCCGATCTGAAAGATCTGACGCTGGAGCAGCTGCGGCCTATCGCCCTCAGCTATCTGAAGCACCAGCGCATCCCCCACGTTCTGGGCACGGAGCAGGAGGCCATCCGCCTGGCGGAGCGCTACGGCGCGGACGTCCACAAGGCCCGGGTGGCGGCCCTCCTCCACGACTGCACCAAGCGGCTGAACGAACAAGAGCAGAAGGCGCTGTGCGACCACTACGGCATCGAGCTGGATGAACTGGAGCAGAAGGCGCTGAAGCTTCTCCACGCCAAGACCGGCGCGTCCATCGCCCGGGATGTGTTCGGCGTGGACGACGAGATCTACACCGCCATTTACTGGCACACCACCGGCCACGCCGGTATGACGAAGCTGGAGAAGATCATGTATCTGGCGGATTACATCGAGCCCAACCGGGATTTTCCGGGGCTGGACAAACTGCGGAAAGTGTGCTATGAAAGTCTGGAAGCCGGCATGGAGATGGGACTGTCCATGACGGTGGAGGAGATGGAGCAGCGGGGCAATCCGGTCCATCAGGCCACGCTGTCCGCACTGAAATACCTGAAAGGAAAGAAAGAGACTTGAGCAAATACAGAGGAAAGTATGAGGCACGGGAGACAGCGCGCCCAAAAAAACAGCGGCGGCCCAGCCGTCTGACCAGAGGACAGAAAGCCCTCATCGCTCTCGTCATTGTGCTGGCTGTGGCCCTGGCGGTGGCGCTGGCCTATAAGATGCTGTTCGTCCAGCCCGGCATTCCGGGGGCGGACGGCTCGCCCAACGGCAAGGACCCCGGCAAGCAGACGGAGGTCCTGGACTACGGCGACGGCATCCAGCCCCGGGTGGGCGGCGAGCGCAAGAGCGACCAGTGGTACACGGTCCTGATCCTGGGCCGGGATACCGGAGGCGGCGGAAACACGGACACCATGCTGCTGGCGTCCTACGACGTCGCCAACCAGAAGGCCACCGTCATGTCCATTCCCCGGGACACCATGGTGAACGTGCCCTGGGACATCAAAAAGATCAATTCCGTCTACAACTCCTACGGCGGCGGGGATAAGGGCATCAGCCGCCTGTATCAGGAGATCTCCCAGCTGGTGGGCTTTGAGCCGGACTACCAGGTGGTGGTGGAATGGGAGGCCGTGGGTGAGATCGTGGACGCCATGGGCGGCGTGTACTTCGACGTGCCCCGTGATATGAACTACGACGACCCCACTCAGGACCTCCATATCCACCAGTCCAAGGGCTACCGCAAGCTCAGCGGCGAGGACGCCATGCAGGTGATCCGCTACCGCCACAACAACAACGGCAGCGGCTATGCCGACGGCGACCTGGGCCGCATCAAGACGCAGCAGGCGTTCCTGAAGGCCATGGTGGAGCAGCTGCTCCAGCTGAAGAACGTGACGAAGATCGGCGAGTTCGCCAAGGTGTTCCAGAAGAACGTGGAGACGGATCTGAGCTTCAACGAACTGCTGTGGTTCGGACAGCAGGCGGTGATGGGCGGACTGAAGGTGGAGAACGTGAACTTCGTCACCATGCCCAACAAAAACGCCTCCTGCTGGAGCCGCAGCATCAACCAGATGCTGTCCTACGTGGTACCCATCTCCAGTGAGCTGCTGGACCTGGTGAACAACGAGATCAGTCCCTTCGTGGAGAAATTCACCTACAGCGACCTGGACATCATGTCCATCAACTCCGACGGCTCCGTCAGCTCCTCCACCGGCCATGTGGAGGACTCCAAGGCGGCGCTGCCGCCGGTGAAGCCTGCCAAGCCCGCGGAGACGGAGCCGGTGGAAGACCCCGTGATCAATGAGAACGGCAATGTGGTGGACCCCAACACCGGCGCCATCATCTTTGATCCCTCCACCGGGGAGACCATTGACCCGGATACCTCCGGCTCCGGCGGCCAGACCGGCCAGGGCACGGGCGGCTCCGGCGTCACAGAGCCTGAAAACAACGGCGGCGGCACCCAGACCGGCGAACCCAATCCCGGCACAGAGACCGGCGGTGAGACCGGCCCCGGCACGGAGACCGGCGGCGAGCCTGAGCAGCCCGTGGAGCCTGCCGGAAGTACGGAGCCTGCCGGCGGTGATGCCGGAAGCTCCGGCGGCGATACCGGCGGCATTGAATGGGTGCTTCCGGGACAGGAGCCCGCGGAGCCGCCCGCATAAAATCACAGGAATGACAAAAGATATCACGACAAAAGGAGATACGATATGACACCAAAGGAAATGGCACTGACCGCCGCGAAGGCGCTGAATGAGAAGAAGGGACAGGAGATCTCTGCCGTGGAGATCACGGACCTGACCACCCTGGCGGATTTCTTCGTATTTGCCACCGGTACCTCCAACACCCAGATTAACGCTCTGTGCGGTGCGGTGGAGAAGGCGCTGGATGAGCAGGGCATCCCCGTCCGCCGCCGGGAGGGCTACCGGGACGGCACCTGGGTGCTGCTGGACTACGGCGACATCGTGGTCCATGTGTTCTCCAAGGAGGCACGGGAGTTCTACTCCCTGGAGCGCCTGTGGCACGACGGCAAGCCTCTGGACCTCAGCGGTGTGCTGACGGCGGACTGAGACAAAACAAATTACGGACTGTAACTTTTTGTTATTGGTTTGCAACTGAAACGTAGTAGACATAATATCGGACCACCCCTATACTGTTGGCAAAACAGTACAGGGGTGGATTTTTATGGAAGCACGGAAGAAGATCAAGGGCGGTCTGCTGCTGGCGCTGGCGGCCTGCGTCCTGACGGCCTGCGGCGCCCGGACGGCACCGGCGGCGTCCGTGCAGGCGTCATCCGAGACATCGTCATCGGCGGAAGAACCGGCGCCGGAAGTGCCGGAAGAACCGGAGATCCCCAACAGGCTCATGCTGCCGGATCTGGACGTCTCCGGGCTGAAGGCATCCATGCCGGCGGCGGACTACGCGGCCTTTGAGGCGTATCTGCCGGTCCTGGTGGAGGATCAGACATTCCGCTGGACGGCGGGGCCTTACCGGGGCTATCCCGACTATGACTGGGAGGCCAAGGACGTGACTCTGGTAGACTTCCACAACGAACTGTGGGACGACAACCCCCATAAGACGGACGCCCTGGTCCTGGACCGTCTGGCGGTGCAGGACGTCGACGGCGACGGCACGGCGGAGCTGGTGATGCTGTTCCAGGACATGGCATACAACTATCTGGTCCTCAGCCAGAGGGAAGACGCCGTTTACGGAACCGACTTTTCTGTCCGGTGGTTTATGGACCTGCAGAAGAACGGTGTCTACGCCGGCTCAGGCGGAGCCGGATACCACACCTACTATCGGATGTCCTTCCAAAACGGCCGCTTTGAGGAGAAAGAACTGGCTCAAAAGGTGGAGTGGTCCAATGGCTATGGCTGCGACTGCACGCTGGACGGACAGCCGGTGACAGAGGCGGAATTTGACGCCTGGTACACGGAGAACATGGTGGGGGACGTCACCTGGTACGCCCCGGGCGGCGCCGTTCTTCCGGAGGGGATGTAACCAGGGCAAAAAAACGAAGATTTTCGGCTCTGTCCCTTGACAAACCTCTGAAACCCTCATAAAATAGACCCGTTAGCGACATTGATGGGAAGAAAGCCCGGGTATCCCGCCCCAAGAGAGCCGGCGGCTGGTGTGAGCCGGCGGGGGAGCCCGCGGTATACTGGTCCCGGAGTTTTCCGCCTGAACGGTGAGTAGGGCGGAACGTCTGGCCACGTTACAGGCCGAGAGGGCCGCTGAACCGGCGGCTGAAGCAGGGTGGTACCGCGTTTTGTCACGCCCCTGACCGAGCACATCGGCCAGGGGCTGTTTCTTTGCCCGCACGCCCTGTCCTCTGCGTTTTGATGATGAATTCCCATTCCGAAAGAGAACGAAGGAGATCAAACATGAAATACGATTTTGCGTCCATTGAGAAAAAGTGGCAGGAGAAATGGCTGGAGGAGAAGCCCTTCACCGCTGTCACCGGGGACACCACCCGGCCCAAGTTCTACGGCCTCATCGAGTTCCCCTATCCCTCCGGCCAGGGACTCCACGTGGGCCACGCCCGTCCCTTTACCGCCATGGACATCATCTGCCGGAAGAAGCGGATGCAGGGCTACAACGTGCTGTTCCCCATCGGCTATGACGCCTTCGGCCTGCCCACCGAGAACTATGCCATCAAGAACCATATCCATCCCGCCAAGGTCACCCACGACAACATCGAGAACTTCTCCAAGCAGCTCCACATGCTGGGCTACTCCTTTGACTGGGACCGCGTGGTGAACACCACCGACCCGGAGTACTACAAGTGGACCCAGTGGATCTTCCTCCAGATGTTCAAGCACGGTCTGGCCTACAAGGCATCCATGCCCGTGAACTGGTGCACCTCCTGCAAGTGCGTCTTGGCCAACGAGGAAGTGGTGGAGGGCGTCTGCGAGCGGTGCGGCGCCCCCGTCATCCGGAAGGAGAAGAGCCAGTGGATGCTGGCCATCACCAAGTACGCCGACCGTCTCATCGACGATCTGGACGATGTGGACTATATTGAGCGCGTCAAGATCCAGCAGCGCAACTGGATCGGCCGCAGCGAGGGCACGGAGGTGGACTTCACCGCCACCAACGGCGACAAGCTGACGGTCTACACCACCCGGTGCGACACCCTGTTCGGCGTGACCTACATGGTCCTGTCCCCGGAGCACGACTATCTGAAGAAGTGGAAGGACCAGATTAAGAACTGGGACGCCGTGGAGAAGTATATCAACGAGGCTGCCCGGAAGTCCGATCTTGAGCGCACGGAGCTGAGCAAGGAGAAGACCGGCGTCCGTCTGGAGGGCATCGAGGCCATCAACCCCGCCAACGGGAACCATGTGCCCATCTTCGTCTCCGACTACGTGCTGATGGGCTACGGCACTGGCATCGTCATGGGCGTGCCCGGCCACGACCAGCGCGACTGGGACTTCGCCGACAAGTTCGGCCTGCCCATCATCGAGGTGGTCAAGGGCGGCGACGTCACCAAGGAGGCCTTCGTCCTGAAGGACGACACCGGCATCATGGTGAACTCCGGCTTCCTGAACGGCATGACCGTGAAGCAGGCCATCCCCGCCATGAAGCAGTGGGTCACGGAGCAGGGCTTCGGCCGTCCCAAGACCAACTTCAAGCTCCGTGACTGGGTGTTCAGCCGTCAGCGGTACTGGGGCGAGCCCATCCCCCTGGTGAACTGCGAGAAGTGCGGCTGGGTGCCCCTGCCGGAGGACCAGCTGCCCCTGCTGCTGCCGGAGGTGGACAGCTACGAGCTGACCGACGACGGCGAGAGCCCCCTGAGCAAGATGACCGATTGGGTGAACACCACCTGCCCCTGCTGCGGCGGCCCCGCCAAGCGGGAGACGGACACCATGCCCCAGTGGGCCGGTTCCTCCTGGTACTTCCTGCGGTATATGGATCCCCACAACAACGACGCTCTGGCCTCCAAGGAGGCGCTGGAGTACTGGTCTCCCGTGGACTGGTACAACGGCGGCATGGAGCATACCACCCTGCATCTGCTGTATTCCCGGTTCTGGCACAAGTTCCTGTACGACATCGGCGTGGTGCCCACCAAGGAGCCCTACGGCAAGCGCACCAGCCACGGAATGATCCTGGGCGAGGGCGGCGAGAAGATGTCCAAGTCCCGGGGCAACGTGGTGAACCCCAACGACATTGTGGCCCAGTACGGCGCGGACACCATGCGTCTGTATATCATGTTCATCGGCGACTTCGAGCAGGCCGCCACCTGGTCCACCGAGGCCGTCAAGGGCTCCAAGCGGTTCCTGGACCGGGTGTGGAACCTGGCGGAGGGCGCCGCGGAGAGCTATGAGGTGACGCCTGCCAACGAGGCCGTCATCCACAGGACCATCAAGAAGGTCACCGACGATATCGACAACCTGAAGATGAA
Source organism: Dysosmobacter sp. HCP28S3_G4 (assembly GCF_052065175.1). Taxonomy (NCBI): domain Bacteria; kingdom Bacillati; phylum Bacillota; class Clostridia; order Eubacteriales; family Oscillospiraceae; genus Dysosmobacter; species Dysosmobacter sp. HCP28S3_G4. The sequence goes on from NZ_JBQHUP010000024.1 coordinate 30,757, forward strand.
CACCGCCATCTCCGCCATGATGACCATGGTCAACGAGATGAGCGCCAACGGCGTCACCCGGGGCGACATGAAGCCCCTGATCCTGATGCTGAATCCCTTCGCTCCCCACATCACCGAGGAGCTGTGGGAGATGCTGGGCTTCGCCGCCCAGACCGGCAAGATGTGCTGTCAGGCGGAGTGGCCCGTCTACGACGAGAGCAAGACTGTGGCCGCCACGGTGGACATGGCCGTTCAGGTCAACGGCAAGCTGAAGGGCACCGTCACCGTTCCCACCGGCAGCGAGCAGCAGGCCGTGGTGGACGCCGCCATGCAGGTGGAGAAGGTCCAGAAGGCCACCGCCGGCATGAAGGTGGTCAAGACCATCTACGTCAAGGACCGGCTGGTGAACCTCATCGTCAAGCCCCAGTAAATGGATACAGGAAACTTCCGCGAAACGAAAAAACTGTTTTTTCAACATTGTCCTTGACAAGCGGTACAGAAGCCTGTATAATAATCGTGTTAAAGCCATGATTTATGGCCCTTAAATGCTGCGGTTTGCCCGGCATTCTGGAGGGAGGGAAATATAGATGTCTGAGATCCGCGTCAAGGAAGGCGAGTCTATCGACAGCGCGCTGAAGCGTTTCAAGCGCAGCTGCGCGAAGGCGGGCGTCATTGCGGAGGTTCGTAAGAGAGAGCATTACGAGAGCCCCAGCGTCAAGCGTCGCAAGAAGTCTGAGGCCGCTCGCAAGAACAGAAACAAGCGTTTCTACTAAGACTGAAAAATCACCGTGTCGTTTCCGGCACGGTGATTTTTTGCGTTGTCCCCGGTGTGCGCGGCGCACAGCGGCTATCAAATATGCGCCCGGAAAGCCAACGGCTTTCCGGGCGCATGTCGTTTTTGGGGGAGGGGTGGCTTACACCGCGGAGCCCTTTCCGGACTTCCGGGCACGGACCACAGACAGGACGCCCAGCATCAGCACCAGGACGACAGGCAGGGCGATCAGCGTGGGAGCGCCTGCCATGGCCAGAATACCGGCCAGGATATAGCCCACGAAGCTGACGGCGGCTGCCATGATGGCATAGGGCAGCTGGGTGGACACATGGCTGACGTGGTCGCACTGGGCGCCGGCGGAGGCCATGATGGTGGTGTCGGAGATGGGGGAGCAGTGGTCGCCGCAGACGGCGCCGGCCATGCAGGCGGAGATGCAGACGATAGCCAGGGGGTTATCCATGGGGAACACGTTCTGCACGATGGGGATCAGCATACCGAAGGTGCCCCAGGAGGTGCCGGTGGCGAAGGCCAGCAGGCAGCCGATGACGAACACGATGGCGGGCAGGAACATCTGCATGCTGGCGGCGTTGTTCCAGACGAAGTCGCGGACAAAGTACTTGGCGCCCAGGGAGTCGGTCATAGCCTTCAGGCTCCAGGCGAAGGTCAGGATCAGGATGGCGGGCACCATGGCCTTGAAGCCCTCGGGGATACAGCCCATGATGTCCTTGAAGCGCATGGACCGGCGGATCAGGAAGTAGGCGATGGAGAACACCAGGGCGAAGGCAGAGCCCAGCATCAGGCCCACGGAGGCGTCGGAGTTGGAGAAGGCCTCCACGAAGCCGGCGCCGGAGAAGAAGCCGCCGGAGTAGATCATGCCGATGACGCAGCACACCACCAGTACGATGATGGGCAGCACCAGATCCAGCACACGGCCCTTGTCCTCGGCCACATCCTCGTCCATCATGGCGTAGGGGTTGGGGCCGGAGAACAGGTCGTCATTCTCTACGGCATTGGTCTCGTAGATGTTCATCAGGCCGAAGTCCGCCTTCAGCACCACCAGACCTACCATCATGACGATGGTCACCAGGGCGTAGAAGTTGTAGGGGATGGCGCGGATGAACAGGTTCAGGCCCTGGCCGTCCTCCGCGAAGCCGGCCACGGCAGCGGCCCAGGAGGAGATGGGGGCGATGATGCAGATGGGAGCGGCGGTGGCGTCGATGAGGTAGGCCAGCTTGGCACGGGACACCTGATGCTTGTCGGTGATGGGCCGCATGACGCTGCCCACGGTGAGGCAGTTGAAGTAGTCGTCGATGAAGATGAGGCAGCCCAGGACGATGGTGGCCAACTGAGCGCCCACCCGGGACTTGATGTGGGTCTGGGCCCACCGGCCGAAGGCGGCGGAGCCGCCGGCCTTGTTCATCAGGCACACCATGGTGCCCAGGATCACCAGGAAGATCAGGATACCCACGTTATAGCTGTCGGACAGGACGGAGACGATGCCGTCGCTGAATACGTGGAGCACCGTGGTCTCAAAGCTGAAGTTGGAGTACAGCAGGCCTCCCACCAGAATACCGATGAACAGGGAGGAATAGACCTCTTTTGTGATCAGCGCCAGGGCGATGGCGATGACGGGGGGCAGAAGGGCCCAGGCGGTGTTGTAGAACCGGGTGGGGGACTCCACATAGCCGGTGCCGCCGCAGGAGGCGCACACGTTCTCACCGGCGCAGTCCTCGCACTCCGGATCCAGACCGTAGCAGGTCATGCAGGCACCGGAGGCGCCGCAGTCGGGACATTCGATCATTTTGGTGCCGGTCTCCGCTGTGGGGTCTCCGTCGGCCAGTGCCACGGTGGTCATGGCCGACACCGCCACCAGCAGAACTGCCAACAGGGGAAGCAGATGCCGTTTCAGGTTTCTCATTTCGTTTTCTCTCCTCTTTTTTGCAGAAAAATAGAGCCATGACCGCGCCATGACTCCATACTCCCATACGTCCCTGTATGATTTCATGAAAGCGCTCCGCCGGGAAGACCCGGCGACAGTCCAGGGGATCTTCTCCCGTGGCCCGGGTATCCGTCCGCCAGGCAAGCAGTCCGGATCCCTCGGCGGCCGTCCCTTTCCGCCCGCCCCCTGCCTGTGGTGCCGGGTGAGCGTACTGATGGCGTCCGCGCCTCTATCATGTTCCTTTTTCAGTTATGAGACCATTATAGAGCCCTTTCCGCAAATGTCAACCGTTTCCGGCAAAAAGAACGAAATCCCGCGCTTTTTTGCCTCCGCTGTTTCACCTGCCGGGGCCGAAAAGCTACAGTGCTCCGCCTTGTATTTTCGCGCAGGGGATGATATGATGGCTCTGTCAGATCACAGAGATCAAAAAGGAGACCGTTTATGCAGACAAAGCTGTTGGAGGAGGACGTTCTGGCGGAGGCCCGCCGGTTGATCCTGGAGGAGGACGTCCCCTGTGTATTCGTCCGGGAGGGCGCCGTCCTGCGGCCCGGAGAGGGGACCGGCGTCCGGCCGCTGGTCCGGGCCCTGGATGAGGAGCCGGAGCTGCTGCGGGGCAGCGTCGTCGTGGACAAGATCGTGGGGAAGGCGGCGGCTATGCTGGCGGTGCTGGGCGGCGCCGCCGGGGTATACGGACTGACCATGAGCGCCGCGGCCCGGGACTATCTGGCCGCCCGGGGCGTTCCGGCGGAGTGGGAGACCCTGACGGAGCGCATCATCAACCGCACCGGCACGGGCCTGTGCCCCATGGAGACGGCGGTGCTGGACATCGACGACCCGGCGGAGGGCCTGACCGCCCTGCGGGAGACCATGGGCCGTCTGGCCGCGGGGCAATGAAAGCCCGGCTTCCGGCACATACTATCCTCAAAATGGCGCAATGACGAAAGGAGGGAGCCCGCGTGGATCTGGAACACCGGAACCCATTGCAGGCCATGCCCCGGAACCGGGCGGTCCGCGGCGTTTATCTGATGGTCCGCCGGTATCTGCGGCACGGCGTCTCCACCCAGAGCGCCGCCCTGGCTTTTTATCTGCTGTTCACCCTTTTCCCGCTGATGATCTTTTTCAGCGCCCTGCTGGGCCTTCTGCGGCTGAACGTGGCCTCCATCCTGTCGGACCTGTCCCGGCTGCTGCCGGTGGAGGTGGTGGACTTCATCCGGGTCTATCTGGACTACGTGGGACAGAACCCCAGCGTCCGGCTGCTGGTGTTCGGTCTGTTCTTCTCCCTGTACTTCCCCATGCGGGCCACCAATACCCTGATGCGGGCGGTGCGGACGGCCTATCATCTGGGGCCGCCCAAGGCCCCCGTCCGGCAGATGCTGAAGACCCTGATCTACACGGTGCTGCTGATCGTCACCATCACGGCGGTACTGGTGCTGCTGACGGTGGGAGAGTGGCTGCTGACCTACGCCGTGGAGCATTTCGGACTGCCGGTGGAGTTCGCCGCACTGTGGCAGCGGCTCCGGTTCCCGGCTATGGCCCTGCTGATGTACTTCGCCCTGTACCTGCTGTACGCCATGACCCAGGATACCCGCCAGCCGCTGCGGAACATCTATCCCGGCGTACTGTTCGCCATGGTGGGGTGGATGGTGGTGTCCATGTGCTACTCCTTCTATGTGGAGAACATCGCCTCCTATTCGCTGTTTTACGGTTCCATCGGAACGGCCATCGTGCTGCTGATGTGGCTGTATCTCACTGCGGCAGTGCTGATCATGGGCGGCGAGTTCAACGGCATGCTGATCTCCCTGCGGCGGGAGAAAGGATAGGCGTTTCCTGCATAAACTGTCCCCTTCGGTGCACACTACCTCCCAGAGCAACCTGATTTTTTGGGGAGGTAATGACTTTGAAGAAGGGAACATTCATCCGGCGCGGCGGGGCGGCCGCGCTGGCCGCGGCCCTGCTGCTGACGACGCCGGCTCTGGCACTGTTCGGAAGCAAGGAGGGATCTCAGACCAAGACGGCGGAGGGCGCGCCCATCGCCAGGGAACTGGAACTGCGCACCTACCGGAACATCCCCTACCACGCCCAGTTCCTGGCGGTGGACCAGGAGGGGGACGAGCTGACCTACACCGTGGAGAAGGAGCCCAAGCGGGGCACCGTCACCGTGGAGGGCGACACCTTCACCTACACCCCGGCGGAGAACCGCACCGGCACCGACAGCTTCACCTATGTGGCCACGGACAGCCAGGGCAACGTCTCCGCCCCGGCCACCGTCACCATCACGGTGTCCAAGACCAAGAGCGGCGTCCGGTACGCGGATATGGAGAACAACGCCGCCGCTGCCGCCGCCCAGGCGCTGGCGGAGAACGGCGTCTTCACCGGGGCGAAGATCGGGAACCAGTATTTCTTTGAGCCGGACCGCGCGGTGACCCGCAGCGAGTTCCTGGCCATGACCATGGAGACTGCCGGGCTGGACGCCACGGCGGTGACCATGACCGGCTTCTGCGACGACGAGGCCATCCCCACCTGGGCCAAGGCCTACGCGTCGGCAGGTCTCGCCGACGGCGTGGTGCAGGGGACCTCTACGGCGGAGGGCGTGGCCTTCCGGGGAGAGGAGGCCATCACCTACAATGAGGCGGCGGCCATTCTGAACCGGGTGCTGTCCGTGGGTGACGTGGACCTGACCACCTGGTACGCAGACCGGGAGGCGGTGCCCTCCTGGGCGGCCCAGGCAGTGGGGAACATGGAGTCTGTCAGTGTGCTGGCCGCGGGCAGCTTCGGCAGCGCGTCCCTGAACAACAGCGTCACCCGCGCGGACGCCGCTCAGATGCTGACGGCGGCGGGGACGCTGCTGGAGGGCGAGCCCGCGGGCCTGTTCAGCTGGATCAGCTGAGAGCGGGACCGGCTCCACATTATAAATAAGCAAATACCCTTAGGGAGCAGATAAGACAAAGCCCCCGCCGCATTGCGGCGGGGGCTTTGTCATGTCTCAAGGCCGCGTCATTTTTCCGCTTTCCCTCCGGCTGTCCCGGTTTTGCGACCGGTTTTCCGCCGGCGGGGTGGTATCATGGACAACAGACGGAAAAAGGGGGCGAAGCTGTGACGGTGGTCTATGTGGACAGTGTGTTCATTCTCAACGGCCTGATGGACTATTTTCTCCTGCTGGCCACCGCCCATCTGGCGGGGGTGCCGCCCCGGCGGGGGCGATACGTTCTGGCCGCACTGCTGGGCGGAGTCTACGCCGTGTCGGTGTTTCTGCCGGGCCTTTCCTGGCTGGCGTCCCCGGTGATGAAGCTGGCGGCGGGGACGGCAATGGCGCTGACCGCCTATGGGGATCAGGAGAAATTCCTGCGGCTGACGCTGCTGCTGTTTCTGGTGTCTTGCGGCTTCGCCGGATGCGTCCTGGGTTTCGGACTGGTGTCCGGCGGTGTCCCCATGGAAAACGGTATCTTCTACACCGATGTGGATGCCCGGGTGCTGCTGCTGGCCGCCGGGGCGGCCTACGCGGTGCTGACGGTGGTGTTCCGAGCCTCGGCCCGCCACGGCGTCCGGGGGGAGCTGGTGCCGGTGACCCTGCACTGGGAGGACCGGCAGGCCCGCTTGACAGCCCTGCGGGACACCGGCAATGAACTGCGGGACCCCGTGACGGGACGTCCGGTGCTGGTGGTCCAGGCGTCCCTGCTGGAGCCGCTGTGGCCGCCGGACCTGGGGCGGCGTCTGTCCGGAGACGCCCTGCTGTCCCCGGCGGAGACGCTGACCCGGCTGGGGCCGTATCAGGCCCGGTTCCGGCTGACGCCCTATACCGCCGTGGGCGTGGCCGGGGGACTGCTGCTGACGGCCCGGACAGACTGGGGCAGCGTGGGCGGCCAGCGGTATGACCGTCTGCTGGTGGCATTGAGCCCCACGGCGCTGGGGGAAGGCTTTGGCGCCCTGTGGGGAGAAGCGGAAAGGAGCGTCAAATATGAAAGCTTTGCAGAAATGGATACGGAAATTGCTGGAGCGTCTGCGGCAAAGTCCGGCGGTCCACTACATCGGGGGCAGCGACACGCTGCCGGCGCCGCTGTCCAGAGAGCGGGAGGCAGAGTTGGTGGCGCGGATCGGGGAGCAGGCCGCCCAGCAGGAGCTGATCGAACATAATCTGCGGCTGGTGGTGTACATCGCCCGGCGGTTTGAGAACACCGGCATCAACATCGAGGACTTGATCTCCATCGGCACCATCGGGCTCATCAAGGCCGTGGGGACGTACCAGCCCGCCAAGAACATCAAGCTGGCCACCTACGCCTCCCGGTGCATCGAAAACGAGATCCTGATGTACCTGCGGAAAAACGCCGGACGGAAGGCGGAGGTGTCCTTCGACGAGCCGCTGAACACGGACTGGGACGGCAATGAGCTGCTGCTCTCCGACGTGCTGGGCACGGACAGCGACGTGGTGATGCGGCCCATTGAGGATGACGTGGACCGCTCCCTGCTGGCGGCGGCGCTGGAGGTCCTGTCACCCCGGGAGCGGCAGATCATCACCCTGCGCTTCGGGCTGGGCGGAGGAAAGGAGCAGACCCAGAAGGAGGTGGCGGACAGACTGGGCATCTCCCAGTCCTACATCTCCCGGCTGGAGAAGCGTATCATCTCCCGGCTGAAAAAGGAGATCCTGCGGTTGTCATAGACGCGGTCATCCGAGTATCAGAGAGGGCCGCCCGGAAAGGGCGGCCCTCAGCTTGTCGAAAATCCTCTGTTTGAAGGAAAGAAGTTCTTTTTTGCAGGAGGAGTACGAGGGGGCGGGAGCCCCTTCGTATGGAATCGAATGTCTGCAAAAAGCCTGCGTTAGCAGGCGTTTGCGCCGCACAGCGGCAGATTTTCGGACCGCATAGCGGTCCGAAAATCGAGACATTAGTCAGGCTGTCGGAA
>NZ_JBQHUP010000025.1:0-37935 GCF_052065175.1 Dysosmobacter sp. HCP28S3_G4
GCCGGTGTTCACATAGGTAGCATCGGCATCAACCTTGATGGTCGTTCTGCTGACTTCGTTCGTAGCGACATTCTCGTAGAAGACAACCGTTACGTCCTTCGTAGCAGGAGCAGTCTTCTTCACGGAAACGTAGACATAGCCGTCACGGATAGGCAGATCGCCAGTCTCACCAGCAAACTCATAGCCCTCGGGCAGAGTCATGGCGCCGGTGTTCACATAGGTAGCATCGGCATCAACCTTGATGGTCGTTCTGCTGACTTCGTTCGTAGCGACATTCTCGTAGAAGACAACCGTTACGTCCTTCGTAGCAGGAGCGGGAATTTTCTCGAAATAATAGACCAACGATGCGCCACTGGAACTCAACAAAATTGAATTCCCCGGCTGCTTCTTTCCACTGCTATTAGCGGCAACAGAAACATACGCCAACTTCCAACCCTCAGCAATCTCAAACAGTTCATTTTCTTTAGGAATTGTATAGGATTGATTATTAGTGTTCTTTTCTGGGGAAATCTGCTTATACCACTTGTTTCTGTAAGTTGGCCCCGATTTAATAGCAGTTCCTTCTTGCCCATAGGTAGTTGTCGTTCCATACACAGTAACAACAGAACCGGTCGGCTTTATGTCAGTCCAGCCTTTGGGCAAGTTCGCTGCCAGCGCCGTTGTCGGCAGAATCGACAGCAGCATAATAAGCGTTAAGGCTACGCTCATTACGCGTTTTGTGATTTGCTTCATGTTTGTTTTTTCCTCCTTGTATAAATGTATCTATATAAACACAGATTGCTCTGCGAGTGATTTCCGGCCCCGTCAGGGCGGAGGAATCATACCAAAAAACTCGAGTCGGTTTTTAAGGCGCTTTCTCCCGCTGATACACGGCGTGTATCAGCGGGAGGCGCATCACATTGCGTCATGCAGAAAACCTTCTGATCTTCTGGAGAATTCGGTTTTACCGAGAAACGTTTATTAGTTGACGGCGGTGGTAATAGAAACCGTGACATTTGTGCAGTGGCCAAAAGTAGCGGTTCCATCTGTGAGCCCCTCAGTTGTCAAAGAAAGGATCGTGCGTCCGCCTGCAATAATGTTCTGGATCGCGCTGTTGAGCTGCTGGCTGTAGTTCAGTGTCTCACCAGCTGTACCCTGATAGGCCTGATGCCCAACTGATACGCCATCAACGATGATCTCGACATTGATCGGGTCCACAACGACATATTCGACGTAAACTTCTTCCGTTCCGGCGGAAAACAGAGTGCTCAAGTCCCGGCCCTTTACATCCTTTGAAATGGAATACTCCTGACCGTTGAGCTGAATGGTGACGCTGGAAAACGGCTGATTGGAAATATCCCAGTCATTTGCACGGTATTCACCGTTTTTAAAGGTAAGCTTCGGACACTTGTTCCACTGGGGATAAGGATGATTCAGCACAACGGTGGCATTATCGATGACGCTGTTATCCATCATCCGCTTCAGAGTCACATGGATGCGGTTGCGCAGGTTCACGCCGAGAGAAAGGCTTCCCGTGACTGGTTCCTGCGTTCCCTTGGTTGCAGTAGCAGTAAAGGTCAACTTTGTGTAAGCTGCGGTGATCTGTTTCACCCGATAGGTAAACGTAGCTGTCTTGCCATCCTCGCTGACCTGTTTTTCGCCGACCTGCTCGAAAGGCTCACCTTTCATTGCAACAGCATTAAGATCGATATTGGCGGCCGTGTTAGCAGTCACAGTCACAGTGAATTCGTTATTTAAGAACAGCAGGGAGCCTTCACGAATGGAGCTCTTCAGGGTGACGTCAGTCAGCTTTTCCTCCCACTGGGCGGTATAGGTGACATTCCCTGTGACGGTATCGGCAATCTCGGGGGTCCAGCCAAGGAACACATAGCCATCACGGGAAGGAACTGCGGGAACTCCTTCAATCTGAAATGCGGGAGTAGGATCGCCGCTCTTGACGGTATAAGACTGGTCAGCGAAAACTGTCTCGTCGTCCACACCGTCGGTGTAGGTCACGGTGTACTCAGTCACAGGAGCTGTATGCGTAATGTCGATATAGACCGGCGCGTCACTGGCGAGATAGTACCATTTGCTGCCGTCGCTATACCATTTGACAGTCTGCGTTGCAGGCTCTTCTTCGGCCAGATAGTGGGTTCCCCAATCACCGCTGCATTCGTGATTGTACGCATCAAGATAGGCCTGCGCATTGATAGTCATCTCACACATCCAGGGATACTTGGCTGCGGGCGCTTTCGTGCTGCTTCCATCGTTCGCAACAACATCCCCCAGCGAATAGCCGCCCTCGACCTCCGTAACATAATCAAACCAGGCGTGGTGGTCATAATTATTGCACCAGAGATAGACCGCTCCCTCAGAGGAACTCGTTGAATTTACATAATTTCGGAAGTTCTTAAGATCACTTGTCGTGGGCTTCTCGGGCTTGGCAATTTCTTCATCGGAAACAGTAACGTTGAAAGTCACGGTCTTCTGATGCCAATTTCGGCCGCCACTAATCCCAGTAAGGCCAAAGTTATAGAAGAAGGTCAGCGTAACTTTCGTGGTTCCGGCTTTTGCTCCGCGATACTCAAATGCCAAACACGGATAACTTTTACCGTTGCTGACCAGTCCCCACTGCAGAGAGAACGAGCAGTTGTCAATGACGCCGGGATTGGAAAGCACTACACTTTTTTCTTTTGGGACACCATAATTTACAGGGGTATAAACATAGCCATTGTATGAGTAAACGGGCAATACTTTGTCCTGGCCCGACTCATTCAGCTTCTTTTCTACCGCCCCATCATATTGGGGAGCATCAACTACATAAGCCGAGGGTGTTCCCTGCTCGAGTAAAACTCTATTCAGCTTGGTGGTTCCCAAAGTCACAGACGGTTGCTGAACTGTGTTAGATTGCCCATCATCTGCCAGTGCCATTGCTGGCAGCATCGTAAATGCGATTGCAGCGGAAAGCAGAAACGACAAAATCTTCTTCATGTGTTTCATATACATCCACTCCTTATTAAAATAATGAATCTCACAGCTGATTTTGACGATGGACGGTCTTCTGATCTACCATCATCTCCACATGGTGGTACAGGTGACTCCTCTTGACTTTTCCCGCGCACACAGGACAGCCGCATTTCTGCGGCCCCGTCCGGGAATAGACCACTGCTTTCCATACATGGCCCTCGGGGCACTGCCACCAGACTTTTCGGTGGCTCCCCAAAGTCACCATTTCCGGCGTCAGCGTTCCATTCAGCGTGGGGTGCCACTGCGCAGCTATTTTGGGTTCCAGTGTGGCAAGATCATTGAAGCCGTGCAGGACTTTCTTGCCTGTGCAGTATGGGCAGCAGCTGCCGTGCATCGTGCGGGAACTCACTGTCGCCGCATAGACATGCCCCAGTTCACACCGCCACCACACCTTTTGGTTAGAGCAAGACGATATGGATTCCGGGAGCAGGATCCCGTTCTTTTCCCTGTACCATTGGGCAGCAATCTCCGGAAAGCGGCTGGCAAGATCGTTCTCACCGGCAACAACGCTTCTACCCGCGCACACAGGACAGCCAGCCCCCGCGGCCCTGGAGGAGATCGCCGCCTGCCACTCATGGCCGTACTCGCACCGCCACCACACCTTTCGTCGAGAGCCGGACATCACATCCTGAGGCGTCAGTTTGCCGTTTTTTGTTGGATGCCATTGGCAGATCAGCTCCGGATGGGCGGATGCCAGATCGTTTTCACCGGGCGAAAGAGCCCGGTTGGCACAATAAGGACAGGTGCTTCCCACTGTGCGGGTCACGACCATGGCACGCCATTCATGTCCTTTCTCACAGACCCACCAGACTGCTTTATGGCTGCCGGTAACCACCTGATCCGGCGTTAGTTTTCCGTTTTTCGTCGGATGCCACTGTGCGGCCAGATCCGGCCTTTCAGACGCCAGATCATTTCCGCCAGGCCAGACCTTCAGTCCTGCGCAATAAGGGCATCCTGTCCCGCTGCCTGTGCGGGTGTACATCGCCGCCTGCCACTCATGGCCCTTCGGACAACTCCACCAGATTTTCCGCCTGCTGCCGTAAGTAACGCTGTCCGGCGTCAGTGGACTGTTTTTCGTGGGATGCCACTCGTTTAGCAAGTCCTCTTTTCCGTTTTCCATGCAGTAATCACGGAACGTCCTCCGCAACTCCATCACCTCCCGTCAGTGCCGCGGTCAGTAAGGCTCTTGTCTGCTTTGTTATGGTGCCCGACTGTTGAATCTCCGTATGATATGTCGAAATGCCCTTTTCATCCGAATTCCCTGAACTCAGGGGGGCAATCCTCTCCGGCGTACACGACAGCTGATTTCTCCACGTACCGGCCATGCAGCACAAATCAAATAGACAGAAGCATCCGGACCGCACTGCCATCAGGTCCGACCGAGATGCTTTCTATCCTGGAAGCCTCGCCCTTGCGATCCCGTTTTTTTGCTTTGAAAGGCGTATCTTGCTACTTCCATCCGATGGTAAGCTGTTCCTTTTCCAGCAGGCGGTCATAGGCCTGCTCCACCAGCAGGACAACATTCTCCTGGATGCTGGCCTGTGTGGTCTGATACAGCTTTCTGAGACACCTGGGCGTGGCTTTGTCGCAGGGAACCTGTGCATCCCGGCACAGCCGCTGGATCATAGCCGTGACGCTGGTGCGTCTGATGGGCTTCCCCATCTTTGTCACAAATACAGGTCCGGATGTAAGCCCTTTCCTGTGTATGTAGTCCAGCAGTTCCTCCTGTAGGCAGCCCGGGATATGCAGAATCGCGGAAGAAATCCGAATTTTTCCATCCTGTACAGCCTGTACGGTCAGCTGGGGAAGATCGCAAAGCGCCAAGCCCATGGAGCCGAGCACCTTGATCAGCAAGTACACCTGTTCTTTCTCCAGGAGCTTCGCCGTGGACAGCAGGCGCAGATATTCGTTCCGGGTCAGTTCCGGCTGGATAGTGGGGTCGCATTTCAGCGGTCTTTCCGTCTGAAGCTCCCGGTGCCCGCAGTAAATGATCAAGCCATTGGCGGCAGCGGTAGAGACATTGACCGAACTGGGGGCATAGCCCGCATCCAGCAGATCGTCCTGCCACTGGGTCAGCGTGCCGGGCCGGATGCGTTTGTCTTCAGGCAGATATTGATAAAGCTGGGTCAGCTTCATCCGGTAGGTGTTCAGCGTATTCGGCGTGCAGCCGGTCTCCTGCAAGGTCTCCAGATACTCCTCGATCAACTCCGGAGTCAGCAGGACGCTGTCGTCTTATCGGGCCCAGCGGAAGTCCTCCGGAGCTTTTGCCGCTGCTGCACAGTCCCTCACAGATCTGGCCCTCTTTATCCCGGAATTGACATTCTGTCGCAATGGCCACACATAGCTATACGAGATAGCTACATCGTTCATGTGTAACATTACCATATTTTCCATTTGAATTCAAGACCCTTTGCGTTTTTTAACGCAATAATTTCAGCCGCAAAAAGGAAATTTTTTGCAGCTGAGTTTTTGCAGCTTTTTATCCATTCATTGGATGATAAGCTGCTCATTTTTTTGCCATTTTTAAGGTTTCATCACATCATCGCATCTTAAAAATATGCGGAATGTCGATTCTGTCCTACGAGACCAGGCCCAGACGGTCAAGCTGCCGCCGGTGCTCTGTTCCGGAGGTCAGGAGGTAAATGCGAGTCGTCTCAATGGAAGAATGCCCCAGTACATCTGCCAGTTTTACGACATCTCTGCAGGTATGGTAAAAAGTCGTGGCAAATAAATGCCGCAGATTGTGGGGAAATACTTTTGCAGGATCCACATGTGCATATTTGCAGAGCCGCTTCATCTCCGCCCAGATTTGGCGGCGGCTCAATGGTTTTCCGTTTCTGGTGAGGAACAGCTCACCGGAAACGATTTTTTGTTTTGCGGCATATTTGCGCAGCTTCCGGCATAGCCGCGATGGCAGAATAATGGTTCTGATCTTTCCTTTCAGAGCAATTTCCGTCTGGCCCTGTCTGGCCGCCTCAACCGTGATATACCGGACCTCGGACACACGGATACCGGTGGCACAAATAGTCTCCATGAGCAGGGCCAGCCGCTCCTGCCCCCTGCCCCGCGCCGCGGCAATCAGCGCGTCATAGTCGCTTCGTGTCAGTTCGCGGGAAGAATCCCGGAACATCCTCCGCTGTACTTTGAGGAACCGCGTCCGGCAGTCATCCCAGCCCAGGAAATGAAACAAGCCGTTCAGCGCGGCCAGGGCCGCGTTGATGGAGGACGGTGCGTAATGCCGGGAAAGCAGGTCCTCCTTCCATTCGGCAACAGCCTCCCGGGTGACGGCCTTGCCATCCAGGCAGGCGGCAAAAGCCCAGATATCCCGCAGGTACTTCTCGATGGTACCCGGCGCCCGTTCCTCGTGCCGGAGCCAATGGTCATACGCCTGAATCTTTTCCGAAGTCAATCTGTGTTCTTCCATGTCCAATATCTCCTATCAATGAAGTCATGCTGTATTGTTATATATTATAGTATTGCCGCTTTTTCATGCTCCGCCTGAGAATCTCAGGATCGGGAAGCGTATTCCCGCAGATGCGTCCGCTTTAGTCATCCCAGCAGGCGAATGACCATAAATTGGGGCTCAGGATGCGTTTTCCCAAGGGCGGTTTTATAATACCAAAATTTATGTTATATCAGGAACAGCGCTCAATTTCGTAAATTCATGGTAAATTGACGATATATTATCCTCTTGAATGACCCTGGGCATACCAGGGTCTAAACCAAAATCAGGAGGATACTACTATGGAAGAACACACCTTTACCTGCTGTCACTGTGGGCACCCCCATTCTCTGAGTGAGCGCATCCTGGTGGACGATGATGAGCTCTGCGAAGCCTGTGCCGATGAGGAAACCGTGATCTGCGCTCACTGCGGCGAGCGCATCTACCGGGACGACAACGCCGGTGACGACAACATGCCTCTCTGCCAGTCCTGCTATGACCGGCACTACACCAGCTGCGAACACTGCGGCCGGATCATCCATCAGTACGATGCCTACTATGAGGATGGCGACGAGGATACTCCGCTCTGCTATGACTGCCACACCCGCGTAAGCCGTGAGAAGGCCATCCACGATTACTACTACAAGCCCGTCCCGATCTTTCGCGGCGATGGCCCTCGGTACTTCGGCGTGGAACTGGAGATCGATGCCGGCGGCGAGGATGATGAAAGCGCGCAGCAGGTCATGGAGATTGCCAACGGAAACGGCGTGGAAAACCTGTACTGCAAGCATGACGGCTCTCTGGACGACGGCTTCGAGCTGGTAACCCATCCCATGACGCTGGACTATCACATGAAGAAAATGCCTTGGGCAAGAATCCTCCAGGAGGCCGTCTCCCTGGGATACACCAGCCATCAGGCCGGGACCTGCGGACTCCACGTGCATGTGAACCGCAACGCATTCGGTGACACGGAGGAGGCACAGGACGCAGTCATCGCCCGGATCCTGTACTTCTTTGAGAAGAACTGGGAGGAGCTTTTGAAGTTCAGCCGCCGGACGCAGCGTCAGCTGGAACATTGGGCGGCCCGCTACGGCTACAAGGAGCAGCCGAAAGAGCTGCTGGACCACGCCAAGAAGGGCGGACATGGCGGACGCTACAGCTGCGTCAATCTGCAAAACGCGGATACCATCGAGTTCCGTATTTTCAGGGGCACTCTCAAATACAATACCCTCATCGCCACATTGCAGCTTCTGGACAGGATCTGCGATGTGGCTCTTTTCATGTCCGATGATGAGCTGAAGGCCATGTCGTGGACTACCTTTGCCGCCGGATGTACCCAGCCGGAACTGGTACGGTATCTGAAGGAGCGGCGGCTGTATGTCAACGAGCCGGTGGAAAGTGAGGAGGAAGTCTGATGTGCTGCCTGTTTGGACTGATGGACTGCCGTGGGTACTTCGGTGCCAAGAAGAAGTCCCATATTCTCTCCGTATTGGCATCGGAGTGTGAGGAACGCGGGACGGACGCCACCGGGATCGCGTATTGTACCAACGGCCACCTGAGCATCTACAAACGGCCTGCTGCGGCCCACAAGCTCCGCTTCCGCATTCCGGGCGACAGCCGTGTCATCATGGGCCATACCCGTATGGCCACCCAGGGGAACGCCGTCAGGAACAGAAATAACCATCCATTTTCTGGAAATATGAAAGACGGCAAATTCGCGCTGGCCCACAACGGTATTCTGTATAATGACCGGCTTCTCCGGTGTAGCAATGGCTTGCCGAAGACGAAAATCGAGACCGACAGCTACATCGCCGTCCAACTCATCGAGCAGAAAAAAGCCCTCGACTTCTCCAGCCTCAAGTACATGGCGGAGCAGGTCGAGGGCACGTTTGCGTTTACCGTACTGGATGAACATGAGAATCTCTATTTCGTGAAGGGTGACAATCCGCTGTGTTTGTATCACTATCCCCGCCATGGAGTGTACATCTACGCCTCTACAGAGGCCATCCTGACAAGGGCACTGAACCGTCTGCGCCTGCCGCTGGGCAAGCCGGAGCGCATCGCATTGGAGTGCGGAGATATTCTGAAAATCACAGCATCCGGGCAGCAGGCCATGTCCGCCTTTGACGCATCCAACCTGATCCTGCCGTGGGGCTATTGGCCCTTGTGGCCGGACAGTCGGAAGAACACCGGCAAAAAGCAAACCACGGAGAAAGAGTACCTGGACGAACTGAAATCCGTGGCCTGCTGCTATGGCTATTCACCGGACGCGGTAGACCGTATGCTGGCGTCCGGCTTTACCACCGATGAGGTGGAAGAGTTTCTGTATGATGGAGGGATGTACTGATGAGTGCCAATGAGATCGACGCCAAGGTAAAGGAGCTGCGGGAACTGCGGAATCTGGAGGCCGAGGTACGGACAGCCATTGCGGATGTGGAGGAGTCCCTGAAGGCCGCCATGCTGCTGAAGAACACGGATGTCCTCAACGGACTGGAGTGCAAGGTCATGTGGAAGACCGTTGTCAGCAGCCGGTTCGACAGCACGGCGTTCAAGCTGACCCATGCAGATCTGTTCCGACAGTACAGCAAGTCCGTCACCAGCAGACGTCTGGTAATCGCGTAGGAGGGAGAGCTTATGAAAATAATCGTTGTCGAGCCGCAGAAAAAGCCTGTCGTACAGGAGATCGATGCTGGGCTGGAAGCCATGCAGAAAATCGTGGGTGGAAGCATTGAGGCGGTCTATCCGTTTGACGATCCGGTAGCCCTGATCTGCAACGCGGAGGGCAAGCTGCTGGGCCTGCCTCAGAACCGTACCCTGCGGGATGACGCGGGGGAAGTCTATGACATCATCTCCGGCACGTTCTTCCTCTGCGCCGCGCCGCCGGACAGCGACCGGTTTAAGGGCCTGGATGACCAGCAGGTGAAAACCTATTTGGAGCACTTTGCTATGCCGGAGATGTTTCTCAACGTAGGCGGGGATCTGTTCGTCCTGCCCTGCCTGTAAGTTGTCCCGCTGAGGTGTACCTTATTGGGACATACAAAAATAGTCCCATTAGGGTCGGTTTCCGCATTTTGGCATGTGCCATCTGCGTCGGTGACCCTAATGGGACTTTCCTCTTGCTCATCTGCTTCATTTTGCAAGCATTTCATAGGCCTCGCGGTTCTGCTGGATCAGGCGCTCAGAAATGCGCATCACATCTTCATCTTCAGCCGCCTGCATCTCCTCTGCCTACCTGAATCCAATTACCAGAAGAATGATAAAGGCGAAGATCAGATACATCTACATTGGCGCCCTTGATGGGACACCAAGACCCGGAATATTTTCCGTATTGACAGTGCACATATAACGCAGTACAATTAAGTGCATGAAGGAGTGATTTCTGATGCCGGGCAATACCAATATGAGCATTCGGGTCGATTCTGAATTGAAGCATCAGGCGGAACAGATCCTGTCCCAATTCGGGATGAACATGACTGGGGCGGTCAATATGTTCTTACAGCAAATCGTCCGGGAACGGGCCGTTCCGCTGTCGCTCTCCCTGGACTCCAGCCGCGCTGTCTATGCGGATCTGCTGGCCGCCCAGACTGACCGGGCGCAGGGCTATACCGGGCGGGAGTCTGAAGAGGTTCTGGCCGATATGCGGGACCTGATCGAGAAAGCCGGGCAGAATGGCTAAGTACAGGATCGTCTTCGCAAGACGGGTGGAGCAAATGATACTGCGCCATACGGAATTCCTTTCGCGGGTCAGTATTCCTGCCGCAAAGGCGTTTTACAAGGAATTTGAGGATGTCCTGCGGCGTATGAAAGAGAATCCGTATCAGTTCCCGCAGGAGGATGACCTGAATCTCCCCGAGGGGCAATACCGGAAAGCGCTGTTTGCAAAACGCTATAAGGCACTCTTTATGGTGGACGGAGAGACGATTTATCTGGATGCCGTTGTAGACTGCCGAATGGACAATCAAAAGAGTTTTTAAGGAAAGAAGCTGTTGGATGACACTCCAACAGCTTCTTTTTCTGCTTGAAGGAGATGATGAAAACGAAGATCGGATATATCCGCGTCAGCACCCAGGAACAGAATACCATCCGTCAGGAGGCCCTGATGGAAGCCTTGGGCGTGGACGAAGTCTACATCGACCGTATGAGCGGTAAAAATACCAACCGCCCGGAGTTGCAGAAGATGATGGAATACGTCCGCAAGGGCGATACCGTCATCGTGGAGTCCATCAGCCGGTTCGCTAGGAACACCCGAGATCTGCTGGAGCTGGTGGAGCGGCTGACAGTAAAGGGCGTGGAGTTCGTCAGCAAAAAGGAGGCAATTGATACCACCACGCCCACCGGAAAATTCATGCTGACGGTGTTCGGCGCCGTGGCGGAGCTGGAACGGGAGTACATTTTGCAGCGCCAGCGGGAGGGCATCGCCATTGCGAAAGCCAATGGTGTTTACCGGGGCCGGAAGCCCGTCCAGCGGCCCGGGTTTGATCAGGTAGTCGCTCTGTGGCGGAGCGGAGAACTCACCGCCGCAGAGGCTATGCGGCGGCTGGACATGAAGTCCAGTACATTTTATCGGAGAGTGAAAGAGGTGGTTTGAATGGGCTGGACAGTTGCGGGGTTTGTCACGACATTGACGGTTCTCCTGGTGGTGGATCACGTCATGGAGAACGCGTAAGTCTGAAGGGAGGAAAAATCAAATGCCCGGATTCTTTTTGCTGGCAGGAACTGCCTTGAGTAACTTCGCAGAGGGCTGCCTTCTCGGCGTGTCGGTCTATCTGGCTGTGCGATCATAGGAGACGGTCAAACGGCAGGAATGGGCAGGAGTGCTCCTGTCCGTCTCTCCTGTGTCGCCAGTGGATTTCTTTTAGGGGGATTCCCTCTTAATAAATTCTGTTTCTGCTGAAAACTCCAATCTCTGATGACCTCTCAGCGCCTTTCAGAAACTCTGAGAGTAAAGAATGATTTCAAATGAACATGACAGTAACGGGGAACCCAAAGGGGAAGTGACGTCATCGTCCTTCCCCTTGCGACACCCGTATAAGGGTATAGAGGGCATACGTGAGTGTGCCGTCACCCGAGATCAACTGAAAGGAATGCTGAAATCATGAAGGAATCCAAAATTACAGTAAGACCTACACCGGAAGAATATGAAGCGATCCGAAAGAGAGCGGAAGCGGCCAATATGAGTGTGAACCGGTATCTTATCGAATCCGCTCTGCGTCCTGTACCCGGAAATGACCGGAAGCTCAGCCTCCTGATGGGGCAGCTGTGCAGATTGGAGAATACTGTGCAGGAGACCGGGAACCTGGACGCCTTGCAGCAAAAGGTCAGGGACTGGCGGCGGGCGACCATAGCGATCATGGGAGGCTGCTGATATGGCGTTGATGAAGTTTATTACGGAGAATGCGCCCAACAGCCCGTATGATGAGAAGTACAAAGATGATGACGCGCTCTGGGACGTCATCGGCTATATCTGTAATCCGGAAAAGACCGGCGGTTGCGTTGGCGGCTGGGCGGTAGACCCCTGCCACGCCGCATATGAGATGGAGCTGCTGGCGAAGCTGTTCCATAACAATCAGGGGGTCCGCCTCCGGCATTGGACCATTGCATTTGCGGAGTATGAGCTGTGCGGATTGGAACGCCGGCATCACTGTGACTGCATAACAGCGCTATATCACATGGGCGCGCAGCTTTCAGCATACTACAAGGACCAATATCAAATTATATATGCCGTCCACGGCGGTGAGCATCCGCATCTGCATTTTGTCATGAATACGGTCTCCTATGTGGACGGAAAGAAGTTTTCCGGAAGCAAGGCGGACTATTATCAATATGAAAAATACGCAAAAAGGGTTGCACATGATTATGGCTTGACGCTTTATACGGTGAAAGACCACGCGGCGACGAAATACTACCACTCGTATTAAACTACAGTAAAAAGCGAAATGCTGTGGCCGGTTCAGGCCACAGCATTTCTGCGTCAGTCTTCCAGTCCGCTGTTCCGGCGGATAAACAGGATGACAGAGTCTTTCGGTATCCGCCAGACGCGTCCGTTGCGGAAGGCTTTCAGCTGCCCGCTGGCCAGCAGCGGGTAAATGGCCCCGCGGCC
Organism: Dysosmobacter sp. HCP28S3_G4; assembly: GCF_052065175.1. Lineage (NCBI taxonomy): Bacteria > Bacillati > Bacillota > Clostridia > Eubacteriales > Oscillospiraceae > Dysosmobacter > Dysosmobacter sp. HCP28S3_G4. The sequence goes on from NZ_JBQHUP010000025.1 coordinate 12,549, forward strand.
GATCCGCAGCAGCTCACATGCCTCCGGGACTGTCAGCAGATCTTCGGCTTGTTCAAACATATGGCTCAAACCTCCTGAGATAATTTAAGCATTACATAGATGTTTGAACGGAAGAGATGTAATAAGGACATTGATGATTTTATCATACCATATCCATGCTTCTGGCCTCATGTTCTCTGCGGGCAGATTTCTTTTTGAAATTGTGCCCGCCAGTCGAAAGAATGTCAGTGGAAAACAAGGTATACTTTTCGCAGACGGAGTAAGCGAAACAACAGTCTTCGTCAAAGATCGGAGGAGGTCGAAAGAATGGATTATCGTGGACAGCCTGTGCAGGGAGGATACCCCAACGGGCCATATGTACCCCAATCAGCACCGCCGCAGGTAATAACGGTTCCATACTGTGCAGATGCACAGACAATCAGCCGGTTCCAGAGTGAGATCGACGGGCTGCGATTTCGGTTAGAGCAGAAGACAATGAAGGAATACGCCTTAAAGCAGGCATGTCAGTTACAGGGTGCGGCCTACTGGACAACGCTCCGCAGTGGAAAGCTGGAAAAATTCACGGACTTTGTCTTCGAGAAGGTCCGTTATCTGTACTTTGATGACTGCTTTTCACAGGAACCGCTCATTGAAGTGAAGATCAGCGGAAAGGACCCTGTCCTGCTGCGGGAAAAAGAGTTTCTGAACAACCAGGCATTTTTCAATCAGCTTCAGGTGCTGTCCGGCGGCAGGATCATTCCCTTCGGATCTGTGTCCCAGGTTGCCACCCTTCTGCGCAGTATTGCCAGTCAGAAGATGGAACGGGTTCTTGTCCCCTTCTATTCTGGATGGCAAAAGGGAGACGGTCAGTGGAGGTTTCAACTCTTCCGGTCGTTCCGGACCTGTGCAGGAGAAGCGCTCCCCGTTCCGACACTCATGGCGCTGCCCGAGATTCAGCCTGCGGCCGCAAAAGTCGCGGCTGAACAGCTGAACGAGGACTTTGAGGGAATCGGCCGTCCGGAACTGCGGATGACGCTGCTGCTCTGGATACATGCGGCTTTTCTGGCAACGCCTATCGAAGAAATCTGCGGCGACTGCTTCCAATACGGTCTCCATATTACCATACCGGATGCCGCGGCGCAGGACTACCTGGAGAAACTGGCCTGTTTCGGTGACGACGGTGTGCTTTCGATGGAGGCAAACGAAGCTGCTTTTGCCGCGGAGCTGGCATCCCGCAAGGACCGTCCCCTGCTCATCCGCGAAGGCTGCGGGAGCGGCGCCGCATTAAAAAATTTGAAGGTCCTGCGGACGGCGCTTCGGACCGGCCGGATCAAATCCGCGGGAAAGCATCGTGAGCGCGGATTGGTCCCGATCCATACGCTGATGATCATTCTGGGCGATGAGCGGTCTCTGCTGAGTACCCAACCGGAAGTACTGCCCGTTCAGACAGCGCGTACAGACTTCTGTCAGAAGGCGTGCCTTGCTTTTCTGGACAGAGGGACTTTCCGGATGGAGTACTGGGCTGCCTTCGCCGCGTATGCGGCAAGGGAGATGCAGAAACTGGAACGACTGCTCCGGAAAGGACTTCGTTTTGCCAGGGTCACTGCCGGTGAGCATGATCTGCCTGCGGCTTCCGGGAAGCTGCTGGGGGTTCTGCTGGGCGTGAAAGATTTCTATCAGGGATTCCTGAACAGCGTGGGATGCGCCCCTTTGGATGAGGGCGACTGGCTGAACGAGTTTCTCCGGACGTTGGAGGAAAACAGCGATCAGGCAGAGACGTTGGACGGGCTCGCGGAGATCTTCATTGAGATCGGCAGACAAATGATCCGTGACGGCAGATTGGTCCGGTGTCCATATGGACGCTGCGGGGCCGGAGAAGATCCACAGGGGACCGTCTTCTACGGGCAGGAATCCATTGCCCTGGATCGCAGTGCCTTTCATCAGATCTGTCAGGAGGCGCGATGCAATCCCGCCGCAGTGAAACGGGATCTGCGGGAGAAGGGTTATCTGAAAGGCAAGGCGGTCAATGCCCAATCCTATATGACCCGTATGCTCGGATACAACGTGTATGGCCAGCCGCAGACCATCCGTGTCTATCAGTTTGATCGCAGCCGGTTTGAAAAGCTGGGCGAACCGCCGCTGTTTTCGTGAGGAGGAGAGAAGATGGATTATCGGCTTGATCTGGGGTGCTCCGCAGCGGGAGTGCCCCTCCGTTGGGAGAATGCCAGCAACGGACATATCGCGCTGCTGGGGCAATCCGGGCGCGGAAAGAGCTTTACCATGCGGAATCTTCTGGCCCAGCTGCCGGAGCAGGGCGTACATGCGTATGTCTTCGATTACTCCGGCGACTTTCGCGGAGAGACCGCCCGGAGCCTGTTTGCACGGAGCGCAGCGGCTGTTGATGTCCGGGATGTCCGCCAGCAGGCACGGATCAATCCCTTCCGCTCTCTGAGGCTCAGCGCCGTCTATACGGAAGACAGCGCGGATACATCCGCCAGGCTGACAGGCGCCATTCTGGATGCCTATCAGTTCCGTGGCTCTGCGCAGCCGCTGTATCTGCGGAGCGCGCTGACCGATTTCATGACATCCGCGGCGTTTCAGCCCTCCTTTGAGGCGCTGGCCTCGTTTATCGAATCCGATGAGTCCCGGGCTTCGAAAATGCAGGCATCTCTCATCCGGCTGAAAGACTTGGGCCGTATGTTTTCCTGCAGTCAGGAGGGCTGCGACTGGGGCCTGGACAAGCCCGGAATCACAATTCTGCAGTTTGACACGATCCAGGACAGAGCGGCTCAGGTGTTGGTAACGGAGCTTTTGCTGTCGGATCTGTGGGCTGAAAAGCTCCAGGCACAGCAGGACACATGCCCCATTGTTGTGCAGCTGGACGAATGTCAGCGGTTCTGCTTCGACGAGGCAAGTATGCTGCTCAGGATCCTCCGTGAAGGACGGAAGTACCATATCAACGGCTGGTTTGCCTCCCAGTGGCTCAACAGGAGAAATGCGGTCTGCGCATTGGAGCAGGCTGCTCTGCGGGCGTATTTCTATCCGGGGGACCGGAATATCCATGCGCTTGCCCGGGCGCTGTGCCCCAATTCGGCGCAGACCCGGCAATGTGAGGATCTGATCCGCAGACTGCAGGTGGGACAGTTCCTGTACACGGACCAGACGGGGCGTCTTCTGTTGAACTGCGTGCCGCCGCAGTAGGTGCTTCCATGTGCGGCAGATGCGAAATCCTGTGCTAAATCAGGAGTCGGGCAAAGCAAAACAGCGGCAATTCTCCGGTAATTTTCAGAATACCTGCGGTAATTTAGCAGCAGGCATAGCATTTTTCACAATCATGCGATACAATCAAAACAGCTTGGAGGTAACAGCAATATGGACGAATACAGAATGGAGCAAAGCCTGTTTGACCTTGGCGACAGCTATGGAGAAGAGTGGAGGAAAAAAGCTGCAGCCGGCCGCCCTGCATGGTCGAAAGGCACACCGGAACCGGAAAACGATCTGCGTAATGATTATCAATGGCTCAGGCATTTTATGACATGGCGCGCAGTGATTGGCAGCCAGCAGGTCAAATGGTTCGACAGCCAGGGATATCCCGTGATAAAGGAAGTCTATGCCTTGCAGCATATTGACCTTTCAGAGCGCACAAATAACGAAGTCCGGAAGTTTTGTGAAGCTGAAGAAGACCGGTTTGAGCGGACCCATGCAAGCGTTGAGAATATGGTCATAGAATTCTGCCAAAAGCAACCGCAGCAGGTCTTCTATTACAAGATGACGCCCAAGAATTATTTTCTGCTGTATGATGCCCCGCTTCTGCTCTATTTGCATGACTGTCAGAAGATACAGCCGGAAACAGCTCTCATCCGGGAGCTTGAATGCCCGGAGTGCTATCAGTCGATTTTTGACAAAACGCCAGTAGCACAGCGGGAGGCTGCATGGTTTGGCGTGACAATCCGGCGGCAGGACGATCTGAATGACGGAAATGTGATCACCGTGCCCGCGTTTTGCAAAAAAGGCCGGCTGGAAGCTTTTCAGAGATTTATTACATATGGCAGCAAAGCGACCCATGTACACATGTTCCAATACTACGTCCGATGCCTGCCGGACCACCGACAGCTGGAAGCTGTCCCGGGTTTTCAGGAGGAAGACGCCTGGTATTTTGAGATGTGCACCGGTCTTTCTCTGACTGTGGAGATTACGGCGCTTTTAGCGGAATTGGGGGTAAAGCCGTCTGACGAACAGGCGGAAGGGAAAGGGAGCGTAACATGGTCCGACTGCCGCCTGAAAATCATTTGTGAATTACTGCGAAAACACCGGGAGAACATTATCAGATGTCCGGCCATTTATTGGCGAGCAGCTTCCATTCGGAATGTGATCCGGCAGGTTGACAATCAATGCAGAATGAAGGAACTTCAGCTGGAGCGTCAGATTTATCTGGCCTATCCGGAGAAGCAGCCGGTGGTCTGCCCGGAAACAGAACAGGGGTGGCGTCAATTTGCCGCCGGACAGTTCGAGTACTATTTCTTCACCGACTTGCTGATGATTGGGGTCAATATCTCCTCCAAATCTAAGATGTGGTTTGCTGAAAAGTGTCTCCATGACACAATGGGAACCACCTTGGAGGATCCGGAAAGATACTTTTCCAATATAGATGATATCGAGGAAGCAGAGTTCATGCGCGCGGCAGAAAACCAAGTACATAATTTCCTATGTGCCGATACCATCGTACGCACAGAGGTGCTTATGCGCAACGCCAAGACTGCCCCGTATACTGCCGACAGAGAAAAGAAGGGTTTCTATTTTCGGGGGTGCCTGCCAAAGGAGGATCCTGTTGTGGAAGATATGATTGGCAGTACCAGAATCCCTTCCAAAAAATCAGAAGCGGATCAGCAGAGCCTGAAGAAGCTCAGAAACGCCAATGTCACCGAAGAGCTTTTTGAGAAGATCCACCAAACACTCTATGGCACGGAATCCGACAGTGACCGCGGGTTCCTCCTGCCCCGGGGATTTTAAAAGTATATACAACCAGTTCCGAAACCTGCCCGCAGTTCAAAAGGCTGCGGGCGGATTTTTTATTTTATTTGTGCCCGTTCACCTAGCGAAAAAGCATGGGGTTTCGTGGTAAGCTGGTTTTATCAGAAAGCATATAGAAGACCCCTGGAGAGGGGGATAAAAATACTACGATTATATATCAGGAGGGTTTCATGATGATCCACGCAAACACAAGTTCCCTTGACAGCCTGCCGCTGGTACTGACCGTCCCTGAAGCTGCGGAGGCCCTTCGTATCGGAAGAAACACAGCATATGAACTGGTACGCTGTGGACGGATCCACGGAATCAGAATCGGGCGTCAGTTGAGAGTTCCGAAGTCTGCGCTGCTGTCCTATTTAAATGAGGGAAATTGAACGAAAGAGGGGTGGAGGCATGCATGTCTCCACCCTCTTCATCAATGTGATAAACATCATAGGAGGAATTACAAATGGCTCGGAGGAATGGGACCCGCGGAGCACATGGGTCCGGGACGATCCGCAAGAAAAATGTGATCCGCAATGGGCAGAAATACACATACTGGGAAGCCCGTATCACCACAGGGTACGATCCTGGCACAGGTAAACAGATCCAGCGTTCTTTCTCCGGCAAAACGCAGAAAGAAGTTCTGGAAAAAATGCAGGCCGCTGCGGTAGCCGTGAATGAAGGCACCTACTCGGCACCGTCCAAAATGACTCTCGGAGAGTGGCTGGACATATGGGAAGCAGAATATTTGGGAGATGTGAAACCATTCACTGTGGCATCCTATAGAGGGCAGATCAGAAACCATATCAAGCCCGCCCTTGGTGCTGTAAGGCTGGAAGCACTGGCCCCGCATGACATTCAAAAGTTCTACAATGACCTTGGAAAGTCTGAAAAAGGCAAACAGGGGCTTTCAGCGAAGACCATTAAAAACATACATGGCGTCCTCCATAAGGCGCTGCAGCAGGCGGTGGAGAATCAGTATATCCGCATCAACCCGGCGGATGTATGCAAGCTGCCCAGACGTGAAAAGGTGGAATTCCACCCTCTGGATGAACAGCAGATTCCCCTGCTTCTGGAGGCTGTCAAAGGCCACAGGTTTGAGGCGCTGTATACCGTGACGCTCTTTACCGGAATGCGGAAAGGAGAAGCGATGGGTCTGCAGTGGTCCTGTATCAATTTCCAGCAAGGCACGATTACGATCAATAAACAGCTCCAGCAGGAGAAGAAAAAGAACAGCCAGTACGTGTTTGCCTCTCTGAAAAACGGGAAAAGCCGGACGATCTCTCCGGCTCCCTGGGTCATGGAGTACCTGAAGGAACATAAAGCCCGGCAGGCGGAGGCAAAACTGAGAGCAGGTCCGCTCTGGGAGGAGCATGACCTGGTGTTTACAGACGACTGTGGATGCCATCTGAAGTCCAGCACAGTCTACAATGACTTCAAGAGGATCGTGGCGTCCATTGGCTGTCCGGACGTCCGTTTTCATGACCTTCGCCACAGTTATGCCGTGGCGGCAATCAGCGCAGGCGATGACATCAAGACGGTACAGAGCAATCTGGGACATGCCACTGCTGCCTTTACCCTGGACGTATACGGCCATGTGACAGACCGGATGAAACAGGCCAGTGCGGAACGTATGGAGGAGTTCATCAAAGACATATTGAAATTATAGGGGAAACTCTCCGTGAAAGCCACAAGACCCTGAAATCATTGCGATTACAGGGTTCAGCCTGTCGAGAAGGCCCGCTGCCTCTTGATGCGCAGCCTGGTTCCCCGGCAGGCTGTGCCTGCTCTGGCGTGAGAGATATTGAAAACAAGCTTATTTGCAGTGTCGAGGCAAGCGATATATGCTGCGTCTTGACCTAAGGAAATAATTCGTCTATAATTATATCAGAATAATTACCGGAGGTGGCTTTGAAATGTTTATCCGTTCAGCAACCGCATTAAGAAACGACTATGACGGCATGGTCAGGCTGTCCAAGGAGAATCAGGAGCCCATCTTCCTGACCCGTAATGGCGACGGCGAAATGGTTTTTCTGCCCATCGAACTGTGGGAGAAGCGTGAGGCGGAGTTGGATATGCTGTCCATGCTCCTGAAGCGGGAACAGAGCAGACAGGCTGGAGCGAAAACCTTTTCCATGGAGGAAATGAAAGCCATCACGGAGGACGTACTTCGTGAAGATTGAATGGCTTTATGAAGCACAGGCAGAGTACCGGGAACTGCTGGTTTACTACCGCAATACTGTGGGGCCCCCCGCAGCCAGGAAATTTGCGGACAGCATTTTTGACGCCGTAAGACAACTGGCGGATTTTCCGGAGATGGGCGTATTGAAGGAAAGAATGCTCCTGGGACGGTACGGTTTTCGCGCCCTGTTTATCGGCAAATATGTCTGTATCTACCGCGTGGATGAAGATGCTGTCCGCATCTTCCATCTGGCCGATGCCCGCAGCAATTATATGTACAATCTGTTTGGCATTGAATGACGCAATGCGACACCATTTGAAGCTGGATTTTGCAGTAAGGATCTCCGGAACGATCCGTGGATCGATCCGGAGATCCCAATCACTGCAAAGCAAAACGGCCGAAATAAGGAATGGAATTTGTACAATCATCCGATCAGGCGGCAGGCAATCTGGAATACGCCGCCTATTATTCTGGAAGTATACGGTCATGCGACAGGCTGGGTGAAACAGACCAGCGTGGAACGCATGGAGGAGTTCATCAAAGGCATATCGAAATTATAAGGGAAAACCAAAGGGAAAACTTTCCGCAAAAGTCACAAAAAACCCTGGAACCATTGCGATTCCAGGGTTTTTCATGGCGCGGAAGGAGGGATTTGAACCCTCGCTGCGTTTTTTAGACACACTACTCCCTTAGCAGGGGAGCCCCTTCGGCCTCTTGGGTACTTCCGCATCTGTCAAGTTTCTCGTGTCTTTCGGTTGGCGGAGAGAGTGGGATTCGAACCCACGGACACTTGCGCGTCGCCGGTTTTCAAGACCGGTTCCTTCAACCACTCGGACATCTCTCCATCTCGGGGCTTCCGTCCGCACTTCAGAACACTTGCAGTATATTAGCACACTTCCCCCCTGCTTGTCAATCCATTTCCGCAAAATCCTTCCGGAATTTTTTTCGTCCTTCTCCCGTCTCAAAATTTGTGGAAATTCACCTTTGCATTTCCCTTTCCCATCCATTATAATACCCACCAGACGTGTTGCCAGGGCGGCGTAATTCCGGTCCCCCTGACGGCCCGTCTTTTTTTCTGTGCGGAGACGCCCGGCGTCTCCCCTGCGATACAACTGCATCCGGCAGATCAGCGTGTGGCCTCAAGCGGCGTAAATCCAGCGGCTTGGGCGTCACGCGCTTTTTTTCGCCCGCCGTCCCATCCCCGGCCTGCATCTCTGTTCAATTTTTGCGTCCCGCCGCCTCTTTCCGGCTCCGGACGCCTGATTCAAGGAGGAAATTATGGAAGACCGTTCTCAAGCAAACGCATTTCTGGTACAGCAGCCCATGGGCAGGCTGATGCGGGGCTACAGCGTCCCGTGCATCATCTCCCTGCTGGTGGCCGCCCTGTACAACATCGTGGACCAGATCTTCATCGCCAACGCCAGCTATCTGGGCTCCTACGGCAACGCCGCCAACACGGTGGTGTTCCCCCTGACGGTGGTGGCCCTGGCCGTGGCCGTCATGATCGGCGACGGCTGCTGCGCCTACGTCAGCCTCAGCCTGGGCGCCGGTCAGAAGGAGCGGGCCCACCGCAGCATCGGCAGCGCCGTGGTGCTGTCCATCCTCTGCGGCGTCATCATCCTGGCCGTCTACTTCCTGCTCCAGGAGCAGATCCTCACCTGGTTCGGCGGTCGGGTCAACGACGAGACCTTCACCCTTGCCAAGGAGTACTTCACCTGGATCACCGCCGGCATCCCCTTCTACATGTTCGGCCAGGCCATGAACCCCATCATCCGGTCCGACGGCAGTCCAAAATTCGCCATGGCCTCCACCCTGGCGGGCGCGGCCGTCAACATCGTGCTGGACCCGGTGATGATCTTCATCTTCCGCTGGGGCATGATGGGCGCCGCCGTGGCCACGGTGCTGGGCCAGATCGTCACCGCCGCCCTGTCCGTCTGGTATCTGTGCCACATGAAGTCCGTGGCTCTGGAGAAGAAGAGTTTCCGGCTCAGCGGCAGTCTCATGCGGCGGTTCCTGCCCCTGGGCATTTGCAGCTTCCTGTCCCAGATCTCCCTGGTGGCCGCCATGGCCGCCATACAGAACATGGTGCTGTACTACGGCGGCCTGGATGAGATCTTCGGCCAGGCCCAGTACGCCCAGATCCCCATGGCGGTGCTGGGCATCGTCATGAAGTTCTTCCAGATCGTCATCTCCATCGTGGTGGGCATGGCCGCCGGCTGCATCCCCATCGTGGGCTACAACATCGGCGCCGGACGCTCTGACCGGGCCAAGAGCCTGTTCACCCTGCTGCTGACGGCGGAGGCCATCGTGGGCGCCGTGTCCCTGCTCATCGTGGAGATCTTCCCCCGGCAGCTCATCGCCATCTTCGGCGCCGCCAACGAGAGTGTCTACTACACGGACTTCGCCGTGAAGTCCTTCCGGGTGTACCTGTGCATGATGATCTTCGCCTGCGTCAACAAGGCGGCCTTCATCTTCCTGCAATCCCTGGGCAAGCCCTGGAGCTCCACCATTCTGTCCATGGTCCGTGAAGTGGTGTTCGGCGTGGGCTTCGCGCTGCTGCTGCCCCGGTTCTTCGGTCTGGACGGCGTGCTGTACTCCATGCCCGTGTCGGATATCCTGACCTTCATCGCCTCGGCGGTGGTCATCGTCCTGACGTACCGGGAGCTGAACCGGAACGCCGCGGAGGAGGAATCCGCCCGGGCCAAAAGCCAGGCGTAATTTGATCCTATTCTCCCATTAAAATAGGATATTTTAATGGGAGCTGCCGCGCTTCGCGCGTCGGCGCGTCTCATAAGAATCCAACGCGCCGTTGGCACTATAAAAATAAGACAAATGTCTTATTTTTAATGGATTCTAGTATGAAAAGGAGGCATCATCCATGAAAAAGCGCATCATCACCATCAGCCGGGAATTCGGCAGCGGCGGACGGACCGTGGGCAAGCAGCTGGCGGAAAAGCTGGGCGTGGACTACTATGACAAGGAGCTGGTGAAGCAGATCGCCTCCGCCAGCGGCTTCGCCCCCGCCTACGTGGAGGAGCACAGCGACTACGCCCAGGGCAGGAGCGCCTTCTCCTACGGCCTGTTCCAGTCCGGCGGCAGCGGCCTGCTGTCCGCGGAGGACTATCTGTGGTGCGTCCAGCGGGGCGTGATCCTGGATCTGGCGGAAAAGGCGCCCTGCGTCATTGTGGGACGCTGCGCGGACTACATCCTCCGGGAGCGGCAGGACTGCCTCCACGCCTTCCTCCACGCGGACAAGGCCTTCCGGGCGGAGCGGATCGTGCGGCTGTACGGCGAGTCGGAGAAGGCGCCGGAGAAGCGTCTGGATGAGAAGGACAGCCGCCGCCGGGTCAGCTACAAGCACTTCACCGGCGGGGACTGGGGCATGTCCCAGAACTACCACATCTCTCTTTCTACCAGCGCGCTGGGGCTGGAGACCTGCGTGGAGATTTTGGCGGAGCTGTTCCAAAAGGAAAGCTGAAGGTTTCCCCCCTTTGCGGGGGTGCGGAGGTGCGCCCCTTCGGGGCGCGGGAAGTTCCGGCGAAGGCCGGGGGCTTGCGGCTCCGCCGTGGGGGAACACGTTCTCCCCGTGAGGACGGGGGTGTCGGGGAAGCCCGGCGGCTTCAAAACCCCCTTTCTCTTTTTCCGAGGAAAAAGAGAAAGCGCCTTTTGATGGTGTCAAGAGAAAAAGGCTGGGCGGCGGCATTCCGGACTTCGTCCGGAACGCTCGCAGCGCCTGTTACGGGGGTTTTGGCCCGGTAGTGGCTGATGGCTCGGACCACTCAACCGCATATGGCAGTTGTGAAAGTTGGGGGTATTTCCGGATGCACCCTGCTTCTCTTTTTACTGCCGCACCCTGGCGGTTGCGGAGGGCCTGGCAACCTGCTTTCGATACCCGGCCGGGCAGCGCATAGCGAAGCGGAATGCGCGGGAGGAGAAGGACAGACCTTGCGATCTTCCACCCCACGATGACTGCCGGGGTCCTGCGAGCTGCGGCGGAGCAGTCTCGACAACAGCCAATGTGCTCCGCACCCGGCAGAAGGCTGGCAAGTCTGGTCGGCACCGATTCGGAAGACCCCCGCACTTCCGCCAACTGGCCCGCAGGGCCGGTTGCGCGGCAAAAAGCGATTTTCTCTTCCACCGGGCGCGACGCATTCTCTTTTTCAAGAAAAAAGAGAATGGGGGGCGCAAAGCCGCCGGGCTTCCCCGGCACCCCCGTCCTCACGGGAAAAGGTTTTGAAGCCTGCGGCCTTCGCCGCACTCCCCCGCGCCCCGGGACGGGGCGCACCCCCGCACCCCTGCGAGGGACCCCCGCAAAACTGCCAAAATCCCATTGGGATGGAAATGCAAATTTTTCATTTTCCCCTTGCAATCCGCATAGAGTGGTGCTATGATGTCAAAAACGAGATAGAGGCGCGGACGCGACGCATCTCCGGGAGCCGGCGGGCTGAGAACGGAGAGAGGGCAAATCCGCCGAATTCTCCGTTCCGGCGGGATCGGGGGGTGGGACCGTGGGTGATACCTGCGGGACTGTCCGCGGCATTGCCGCGGTTGCGCTATCGACCGCTTTGTGATCTTCCGCGACGGAACGTGGTGAGAGAACCGGCAGAGGCGCGTCCTCTGTCGTTTTTTTGTGCCCCGGCGGCCCCGCCGGGAGACAACCGCCCCGGACCGGCTTCCGCGGAGCCGCTCCGGACCGGCCGTACAAGAGGATCTCAACAACATTCTGTATCTGGAGGAGAAACATTATGAAGTTCGAAAACATCAAGGGTTCCATCGTCGCCATGGTCACCCCCTACCATGAGGACGGCAGCATCAACTTCGAGGTGCTGACCGAGCTGCTGGAGCGCCAGATCCGGGAGGGCACCGACGCCATCCTCACCCTGGGCACCACCGGCGAGTCCGCCACCATGACCCACGAGGAGGACGCCTCCATCGTGGAGCACACCATCAAGGTGGTCAACGGCCGGGTGCCCGTCATCGTGGGCTGCGGCTCCAACTGCACCGCCACCCAGAAGGAGAAGGGCATCCAGTATCAGAACATGGGCGCCGACGCCCTGCTGATCATCTCCCCCTACTACAACAAGGCCAACACCGAGGGCATGTACCGCCACTTCGCCGAGACCGCCGACGCCGTCCACGTGCCCTGCATCCTGTACAACGTCCCCGGCCGCACCGGCTGCTCCATCCCCGTGGAGGTGGTGGAGCGCCTGGCCAAGCATCCCAACGTGGCCGGCATCAAGGAGGCCAGCGGCAACATGTCCTACGCCATGAAGATCGCCCACTGCATCGGGCCGGACTTCGCCCTGTACTCCGGCAATGACGACATCACCGTCCCCCTGATGAGCATCGGCGGCAGCGGCGTCATCTCCGTCTACGCCAACGTCATGCCCCGTATGTGCCACGACATCGTCATGGATTACCTGAACGGCAATCAGGCCAAGGCCATGGAGAACACCAACCGCTACCTGAAGCTGATGAACGACCTGTTCATTGAGGTGAACCCCATCCCCGTGAAGACCGCCATGAACATGATGGGCCTGAACGTGGGTCCCATGCGCCTGCCCCTGTATGACATGAGCGAGAAGAACGCGGCCGTCCTGCGGGCCACTCTGGAGGAGGCCGGTCTGCTGTGAAGATCCTGCTGATCGGATACGGAAAAATGGGCAGGCTGATCGCGTCCACCGCCGAGGCCGCCGGGGACGAGATCGTGGGCGTGTTCCACCGGGAGAACCTGGGGGCGCTGGAAAACACCGGGAAGATCGCCGACGTGGTCATCGACTTCTCCCAGCCGTCCACCCTGCCCGCCGTGGAGGAATACATCCGCCGCACCGGCACCGCCCTGGTGTCCGGCACCACCGGCTACTCCGCTGAGGAGCTGGCCCGGGTCCGTGCCCTGGGGGACTGCGCCCCGGTGCTGTGGGCCGCCAACTACTCCATCGGCGTGGCGGTGTTCCGCCGTGCCCTGGCGGAGGTGGCCGCGGTGCTGAAGCCGGACTTTGACATCGAGATGACGGAGACCCACCACAACCAGAAGGCCGACGCCCCCAGCGGCACCGCCAAGCTGCTGCTCAGCGCCATGGACCCGGATGGGGAGTACACCCCCGTCTACGGCCGGGAGGGGGCCTGCGGCAAGCGGGGCAAGAAGGAGATCGGCGTCTTCGCCCTCCGGGGCGGCACCGTGGCGGGCACCCACACCGTCCACTTCTTCGGCCCCGACGAGGAGCTGGAGTTTACCCACCGGGCGGCCAGCCGTCAGATCTTCGTCAACGGCGCGCTGAACATGGCCCGGCGCATGGCCGGAAAGCCCAACGGGAGCTACGATCTGGAGACGCTCCTGTTTGGAGAATAATTCGTCAGGAGAACAGCAATGAACGCACAGGAGATCATCGACTATATCGCAAATTCCGAGAAAAAGACCCCGGTGAAGGTGTACGTGAACCTGACCGCCCCGGTGGACTTCGGCTCCGCCAAGGTCTTCGGGGACGGGAACAGCAAGGTCGTCTTCGGCGACTGGAGCGAGCTTGCCCCCATTCTGGAGCGGAACGCCGCCGCCATCGCCGACTGCGTGGTGGAGAACGACCGCCGGAACTCCGGCGTGCCCCTGCTGGACATGAAGGCCGTCCCGGCCCGCATTGAGCCCGGCGCCATCATCCGGGAGAAGGTGGAGATCGGCAAGGGCGCGGTCATCATGATGGGCGCGGTCATCAACATCGGCGCCGTCGTGGGCGAGGGCACCATGATCGACATGGGCGCCGTGCTGGGCGGCCGGGCCACCGTGGGCAGGAACTGCCACATCGGCGCCGGCGCGGTGCTGGCCGGCGTGGTGGAGCCCGCCTCCGCCACTCCCGTCATCGTGGAGGACGGCGTGCTGGTGGGCGCCAACGCCGTGGTCATCGAGGGCATCCACGTGGGCAAGGGGGCCGTTGTGGCCGCCGGAGCCGTCGTGGTGGAGGATGTGCCGGACAACGCCGTTGTGGCCGGCTGCCCCGCCCGGGTTATCAAGATGAAGGACGAGAAGACCGAGGGCAAGACCGCCCTGGTGGACGCGCTGCGAAAGCTGTAATCTTTTTCCCTGCGGGAAACGGGCCTCTGGAAGACCGGGGGTCCGTTTTTTGCGCCCCGTCCGGGACGCACCACCAGTCCCCTGCGAAGGGGACCCTGCAAACTCCCACATTTTCGTCGAAACAAACAAATTCCCCCCGTTTAATTCTATGTTCTTTGTCCGCTTTCCGTCTTTACGAGAGCGATTTAGTGTGGTAAACTGCTAACATACCAAATTCGGGACGCGGTCCCAAATGGAGGATTTGATGATGAACATGAAGAAATTCGGGGCCCTGCTGCTGGCAGCGGCCATGACCCTTTCCCTGGCCGCCTGCGGTTCCAGCAGCTCCAGCGGTTCTTCCGCCCCTGCCGCTTCCGCTTCCGGCTCCGCCGCCGGTTCTTCCGCCGCCGCTTCCGAGCCCGCGGAGACCATGATCTACGCCGTGGAGGCCGGCTCCGCCGGTGAGGCCGCCGCCCAGGAGAACGGCTTCGAGTACAACTCCGTGGCCTCCCAGGCCGACGCTCTGATGGAAGTGGCCGCCGGTACCTCCGACGCCGCCATCATCGACCTGCTGATGGCCGTGGCCATGACCGGCGAGGACACCAGCTATCCCAATCTGACCTATGGTGACGGTCTCACCACCGAGGAATACGGCGTTGGCTGCCGCAAGGGCTCCGACCTGGCCTATTACATCAACGACGTCTTCTCCGAGGCCTACGCCGACGGCAGTATGCAGGCCGTGGCCGAGACCTATAAGCTCCAGGACGCCATGGTGGAGCAGCCTGACGCCGCCGGCTTCACCCCTACTGAGGACGGCGACGTGGCCTATATCCAGGACAAGGGCACCCTGGTGGTCGGCATCACCGACTTCGAGCCCATGGATTACAAGGACGCCAACGGCGAATGGATCGGTTTCGACGCCGACATGGCCAAGATCGTAGCCGAGAAGCTGGGCGTGGAGTGCCAGTTCATCGAGATCGACTGGGACAACAAGATCATGGAGCTGGATTCCAAGAACATCGATGTGGTCTGGAACGGCATGACCCTCACCAACGAGGTCATGGGCGCCATGGACTGCACCAACCCCTACTTCAACAACGCGCAGGTGGTAGTCACCGCCGCAAAGTAATTTCCCCCTGAATGCATCCTTCAAAGGCAGAGAGCTTCCGGCCCTCTGCCTTTGAGCGGCTTACGATTACAGACAGAACGAGGTTTCGCCATGCTTTGGAATGTGACACTGACGCTGCTGAAAGGTCTGGGGACCACGGCAGAGATCTTCTTCCTGACCCTGCTGTTCGCCCTGCCCCTGGGTCTGGTCATCGCCTTCGGCTCCATGAACCGCTGGCAGCCCTTCCGGTTCCTGCTGTTCGGCCAGACGCCTCCCGGCGCCTTCGGACGGCGGCTGGCCGGGTTCCGGCCCATCAGCGCCCTGTGCAACGTGCTGGTGTGGGTGGTGCGGGGCACGCCCCTGATGCTCCAGCTCATCGGCTTCATGTACATCCCCGGCATCGCGGGCCACAACTTCTGGCCCGCCGGTGACACCGGGCGGATGATGGCCACGGTGGTGGCCTTCTCCCTGAACTACGCCTGCTACTTCTCCGTCATCTACCGGGGCGGCATCCAGGGCGTGCCCGTGGGCCAGCGGGAGGCCGGCGAGGTGCTGGGCATGACCAAGAGCCAGATCTTCTTCAAGATCACCCTTTTGCAGATGGTCAAGCGCATCGTCCCCCCCATGTCCAACGAGATCATCACCCTGGTGAAGGACACGTCCCTGGCCCGGATGATCGCGGTCTACGAGCTGACCTTCACCGGCTATTCCTACATGAAGAGCAGCGGCCTGGTATGGCCCTTCTTCTACACCGGCGTGTTCTACCTGCTGTTCGTTGGCGTTCTGACCATCGTGTTCAGCTGGGTGGAGCGGAAGCTGGACTACTTCCGATAAGGAGGCGCGGAAATGGCGATTTTGGAAGCACAGCATATTGAGAAGCACTTCGGCGCCACGCCCGTGCTCAGCGACATCTCCTTCTCCCTGGAGGAGGGCCAGGCACTGTCCATCATCGGCTCCTCCGGCTCCGGCAAGACCACCCTTCTGCGGTGCCTGAACTTCCTGGAGACGCCGGACGGCGGCACCATCTCCGTCCGTGGGGAGAAGCTGTTCGACGCGGCGGACCCCGCCACTCAGAACGAGAAGGACATCCGGAAAAAGCGGCTGCACTTCGGTCTGGTGTTCCAGAACTTCAACCTGTTCCCCCAGTACACGGCATTGCAGAACGTGACCCTGGCCCGGGAGCTGCTGGCGAAGGAACGGGGCGGCGAGAGCAAGGCGGAGATCGAGGAGGCGGGCCGGGAGCTGCTGGCCCAGATGGGCCTGGCCGACCGGGCGGGCCACTATCCCCACCAGCTGTCCGGCGGACAGCAGCAGCGGGTGGCCATCGCCCGGGCCCTGGCCATGCACCCGGACATCCTCTGCTTCGACGAGCCCACCTCCGCCCTGGACCCGGAGCTCACCGGCGAGGTGCTGCGGGTCATCCGGGAGCTGGCGGAGCAGCGGACCACCATGATCATCGTCACCCACGAGATGGCCTTCGCCCGGGACGTGGCGGACCAGCTGATCTTCATGGACGGCGGCGTCATCGTGGAACAGGGCGACCCCCATCAGGTCATCGACCACCCCCGGGAGGAGCGGACGAAGCAGTTTTTGTCCCGGTACTCCGCCCAGTGAATTGAATTTGTTCCCCCTTTTACCCTCTTTTACGGAAGCGCCTCCGGTATTGACCGGGGGTGCTTCTGTTTTTGCGCCCTGCGCGGGAGGCGGGAATTTTTTCCGTGGGACGGGGGTGCCGGGGAAGCCCGGCGGCTTTGCGGCGGTCCCGCCGCGGGGATGCGCCCCCCATTCTCTTTTTTCTTGAAAAAGAGAATGCGTCGCGCCCGGTGGAAGAGAAAATCGCTTTTTTCCGCACAACCGGCCCGCAGGGCCAGTTGGCGGAAATGCGGGGGTCTTCCGAATCAGTTCCGACCAGACTTGCCAGCCTTCTACCGAGTGCGGAGTACATTGGCTGTCGACGATACTGCTCCGCCGCAGCTCGCAGAACCCCGGCAGTCATCGTGGGGTGGAAGATCGCAAGGCCTGTCCTTCTACTCCCGCGCATTCCGCTTCGCTATGCGCTACCCGGCTGGGTATCGAAAGCAGGTTGCCAGGCCCTCCGCAACCGCCAGGGTGCGGCAGCAAAAAGAGAAGCAGGGTGCATCCGGAAATACCCCCAGCTTTCGCAACTTCCATATGTGGTTGAGTGGGCAAAAGCCCGCAAGTCCCCACCGGGCCAAGCCCCCGTAACAGGCGCTGCGAGCGTTCTGGACGAAGTCCGGAATGCCGCCGCCAAGCCTTTTTCTCTTGACACCATCAAAAGGCGCTTTCTCTTTTTCCTCGGAAAAAGAGAAAGGGGGTTTTGAAGCCGCGGCCTTCGCCGGCACTCCCGTCTTCACGGGAAGAAAGAGTTCCCCCGCGGCGGAGCCGCAAGCCCGCGGCCTTCGCCGCACCACCCCCGCGCCCCGGTACGGGGCGCACCCCCGCACCCCGCGGGGAACTCCCCTCCCCCATGTGCCGCCAAGTCACAAAACACTTGCAATTCCCATATTCCCTGCGCTATACTTGGATAGGAAAAAGCTGCGGGGGCGGTGATCTCCGGAGCGCATAGAAAGAGGAGCGTGCATCCCATGGAACTGAAATTGAACGAGGCCGTTATGAACGTGCAGCTGTCCGGCATCCGCCGGTTCACCTTCCTGGTGCGGGATACCCCCGGCGCCTGCGCACTGACCATCGGCGAGCCGGATCTCAACACCCCCGACGTCATCAAGAACGCCGCCAAGGCCGCCCTGGACGCCAACGACACCCACTACCCCCCCGGCAACGGCATGCCCTACCTGCTGAAGGCCATCTCCGAGTACGAGGCGGAGGCCCACGGCCTTCACTACGCCGCCGCCAACGAGATCATCGTCACTGTGGGCGCCACTGAGGCGCTGTCCGTCAGCCTGTCCACCGTGCTGAACCCCGGCGACGAGGTCATCATCCCCACCCCCGCCTTCGGCCTGTATGAATCCCTGGTGCAGCTGCGCCAGGGCGTCCCCGTGGCCCTGCCCACCGAAGACAACCACTTCCAGATCGACCCCGCCGCCCTCCGGGCCGCCATCACGGAGAAGACCAAGGCCATCATCCTCACCTCCCCCAATAACCCCACCGGCTGCATGTACTCCAGGGAGAACCTGGACGCCATCCATGAGGTGCTGAAGGACAAGCCCATCTTCGTCATCTGCGACGACGTGTACCGCTCCCTGGTCTACACCGACGGCTACCACAGCTTCGCCGAGTATCAGGACATGCGGGACCGGATCATCGTGGTCAACAGCTTCTCCAAGCCCTACGCCATGACCGGCTGGCGTCTGGGCTGGTGCATGGCCGACGCCCCCGTCATGGACCGGATGCAGGTGTTCCACCAGTACGCCGTCACCTCCGTGCCGTCCTTCGTGCAGCCCGCCTGCGTCACCGCCCTGAAGACCCCCATCGACGACGTGGTGGAACTGTTCCGCCGCCGCCGGGACTACGTCTACCAGCGCCTGACGGACATGGGCTTCACCGTGGAGAAGCCCGAGGGCGCCTTCTACGTGTTCGTGGACATCCGGAAGTACGGCATGGACTCCCTGACCTTCTGCGAGAAGATGCTGAAGGAGGGCCTGGTGGGCGTCATCCCCGGCATCTACTTCGGCACCGAGGGCTTCATGCGCCTGAGCTACTGCTACTCCGACGCGGACCTGAAGGAGGGCCTGGACCGCATCGAGAAGTTCATCAAGACCCTGGAATAAGGATACAAGCCGGCCGGGCCGCGTCAGCGGTCCGGCCGTTCTTCGTCTCCGGCGGGCTCCTCCGGCGGCGGGCAGGGACGGGGCGGGCCGCTGCCGTCCTTGGGCGGATGGGCGGCGTCCCGCTGGCGGATGTACTTACCCATCCAGCAGATGTCCTGCTCCGGTTCGCACCCGGCGGGCTTCGGGGCGGACTGGGAACGGCTGTTCCGCCGTTGGGCGGCTTGGGAACGGCTGTTTCGCCGTTGTGCGGCCTGGGTGCAGCTGTCCCGTTTTTTCTTCCAGGAATCCGTCTCCCGGCGGATATTGGCCGCCAGAAAGCGAAAGACGATTTTCGTGCCGTTATCCATGCCCGGAAAGGCGGACAGAATATCGGACGGCGGCTGATCCGTCTTTGCCTCCTCCATGGCGTACCGGAACAAGGCAGTGAACAGAATTCCCCGCTGCTCCATGGTCAGCCCTTCCAGACAGTCGTATGCGTCAAAATGGACGAGAAAGCTCTTTTTCTCGGCTGGTCCCATGCTCATATATTGCATCTCCTCCCGCCCCAGCGCCCCTGCACCGGAAAATTTGCACGTTTGGGGGCAATGACCCCAGGTGACCTGGGGTGACGTGGGGTGACCTGAGGTGACCTGGGGTGACGTGGGGTTAAGGTAAAGGTAAAGGTAAAGGTTAAGGTTAAGGTCAATGTTAATGTAAAGGTTCTGTTATGGCGCGCCGCGTTGGGCGGCGCGGCGGCGGAGCCGCGAAAGAGAGAAAATTTAACCAATCTGTAATGTTCGGGCCGTTTGGTTTGTGCTATACTGGAAAAGACTTATGAACCCCCAGCCTGAAAGGAGAACCTGTCATGTCTGTCCCTGTAGTGGAATACCGCCGCGCACTGCACCGCATCCCGGAGCTGGACAATCAGCTGCCGGAGACCACGGCCTACGTGACGCGGGTGCTGTCCGGCCTGCCCTGCCGTCTCATGAACCCCATCCGGGGGAGCGTCTGCGCCTATTTTGACGCCGGCCGGCGGGATACCGTGGCCTTCCGGGCGGACATGGACGCCCTGCCGGAGGAGGAGGCCACGGGCCTGCCCTTCGCGTCGGAGCATCCGGGGAGGATGCACGCCTGCGGCCACGACGGCCACACCGCCATGGCCCTGGCCCTGGCGGAGTACGTGGCGGCCCATCCGACGGAGCTGCCCCGGAACGTGCTGTTTTTGTTCCAGCCGTCGGAGGAGACCACCGGCGGGGCCAAGCTGCTGTGCGACACGGGCCTGCTGGAGAAGTACCGGGTGCGGCGGGTGTTCGGCCTGCACCTGTGGCCGGGTCTGGCGGCGGGCACCGTCTGGTCCCGTCCCGGTCCCCTGATGGCCCGCTCCAGCGAAGTCACCGTCTCCCTGACGGGCAAGAGCGTCCACCTCTCCAAGCATGACCAGGGCATCGACGCCCTGGTGGCCGGTGCGGAGTATCTCCGCCGGGCCTACGCCATGATGGAGCAGCTGCCTCCGGCGGAGCCGTCCCTGCTGCGGTTCGGCAAGATGACCTCCGGCACCGTCCGGAACGCCATCAGCGGCCAGACCCGTCTGGAGGGAAGCCTGCGTACATACTCCGAGAACACCTTCCGGTTCTGCCGCCAGCAGCTGCGGGACATCGGCCGGTCCGTGGCGGAGGAGAGCGGCTGCGCCGTCACCGTCCACCTCAGCGAGGGGTATCCGGCGGTGTGGAACCACGAGGAACTGTTTGAGAAGATCCGGGCCGGACTGGGGGACAGCGCCCCCGGCATCCTGGACCAGCCGGTGCTGGCGGCGGAGGACTTCTCCTTCTACCAGCAGAACGTGCCCGGCGTGTTCTTCTTCCTGGGTGTGGGCGACACCGCCGAGCTGCACTCCCCCAACTTCGCCTTTGATGACGAGGCCGTGCTGCCGCGGGGCGTGGAGTTTTTGCAGAAACTGCTGATGTTGAAATGAGTTTTCCCCCCGCGCGGGGGTGCGGAGATGCGCCCCGCCCCGGGGCGCGGGGAAGTGCGGCGAAGGCCGATGGCTTGCGGCTCCGCCGCGGGGCAAACCCTTTTTCCGTGTAGACGGGAGTGCCGGGGAAGCCCGGCAGCTTCAAAACCCCCATTCGTCGTCGGGGCAAACTGCGCTATATTCGGGACGCCCTGCGGGGGAGGGCATCCCTCATGCCGCTCCGTTGCCCCTCCTCTTCCCCACAAAACCCGCTTCGCTGGGCTTTTGTGGGGTGCCCCTTTCGTCTTGCCGAAAAGAAGATGCGCCTTTTGATGGTGTAGAAGAAAAGACGCTGGCGGCGGCATTCCGGGCTTCGCCCGGAACGCTCGCGGCGCCTTTTACGGGGGTTTTGGCCTGGCGGGACTCGAGGCCTTTGCCCATTCAACCACATATGGAAGTTGCGAAAGCTGGGGGTATTTCCGGATGCCCTCAGCTTCTCTTTTGCTGCCGCATCCTGGCGGTTGCGGGAGATTGGCGGAAAGGGTGGTTCCGGATGCCCTGCCCTCCTCTTTTGCTGCCGCCCCCTGGCAGTTGCGGGAGATTGGCGGTTGGCGGTCCCGGATGCCCTGCCGTCCTCTTTTTGCTGCCGCATCCTGGCAGTTGCGGAAGACTGTCGGTAGGCGGTCCCGGATGCCCTGCCGTCCTCTTTTTGCTGCCGCACCTTGGCAGTTGCGGATAGCTTTGCGGCAGGCGGTCCCGGATGCCCTGCCGTCCTCTTTTTGCTGCCGCATCCTGGCAGTTGCGGAAGACTGTCGGTAGGCGGTCCCGGATGCCTTGCCGTCCTCTTTTTGCTGCCGCACCCTGGCGGTTGCGGATAGCTTGGCGGTTGGCGGTTCCGGATGCCTTGCCGTCCTCTTTTTGCTGCCGCACCCTGGCGGTTGCGGATAGCTTGGTAACCTGCTTTCGATACCCAGCCGGGTAGCGCATAGCGAAGCGGAATGCGCGGGAGTAGAAGGACGGGCCTTGCGATCTTCCACCCCACGATGACTGCCGGGGTTCTGCGAGCTGCGGCGGAGCAGTATCATCGACAGCCAATGTACTCCGCACTCGGTAGGAGACTTCTATTGAAAGTCGGCACTGATTCGGAAGACCCCCGCATTTCCGCCAACTGGCCCGCAGGGCCGGTTGTGCGGCCAGCGCCTTTTCTCTTACACCATCAAAAGGCGCATTCTCTTTTCGGCGCAACCGAAAAGAGAATGGGGGTTTTGAATCCGCCGGGCTTCCCCGGCACCCCCGTCCCACGGGACGGCCGCACTCCGCAAAGGAAAAACGCCGGTCCCGTGCTCACGGAAGAATTACCCCGCACTCCCCGCCCATGGCGAAATGGGCAAAAAAAGTCCGCCGCCATCCCGCGAGCAAACGGGACGGCGGCGGTTCGGGAGGGCGCCGCGCTTCCGGGCGCCGCTCCGGGGAAACAGGCAGACAGCGGCGACCGGGGCGGGAACCGCGGACAAGAGGGGTTCTGTCCGCGGGGCCGAAATCCCGCCTGCGGCGGCGTCTGAACCTTTTCCGGCTTGGGAAATGGGGGGAACTCAGGCTTTCTTCGCCAGCTTCGCCTGCTTCCAGGCCTTCTTCTGCAGCTCCACCTCCGGCTGGAAGTCCTTCATGTCCTTGGCGATGGTGCCGGACAGGATCAGCAGGCAGATCAGGTTGGGAATGGCCATCAGGGCGTTGAAGATGTCGGAGATGTTCCACACCACCTGCAGGTCCTGGGTGGCGCCCACGAAGGCGATGAGGGCGAACACGATGCGGTAGAGCATGACGGGCGTCATGCCGCACAGGTACTCCACGGCCTTCTCGCCGTGATACTCCCAGCCCAGAATGGTGGAGAAGGCGAACAGCGCGATGCCGATGGTCACCAGGATGCCGCCGGCCTTGCCCAGCACGGTCTCAAAGGCCAGGATGGTCAGCGCGGCGCCGTTGATGACCTTGCCGTCGGCGCCCACGGTGCCCAGCACGCCGGAGGAGCAGATGGCCAGACCCGTGACGGTGCAGATGACGATGGTGTCGAAGAAGGTGCCGGTCATGTTGATGTAGCCCTGCCGGACGGGATGGTCCGTGGTGGCGGAGGCGGCGGTGATGGCGGCGGAGCCCATGCCGGCCTCGTTGGAGAAGCAGCCCCGGGCCACGCCGTAGTGGGCGGCGTTGAGGACGGAGGTGGTGATGGTGCCCGCGAAGCCGCCGGCGGCAGCCGTGGGGGAGAACGCCATCTTCACCATGACCACGATGGCCTCGGGAACGGCGGTGATGTTGCCCAGGATGACGATGAGGCCGGCCGCGAAGTAGAACACGGCCATGACGGGCACCACCACGGAGGAGACCTTGGAGATGCTCTTGATGCCGCCGATGACGATCAGCAGGGACAGGCCCGTGATGACGGCGCCCACGATCCAGGTGGGCACGCCGAAGGTGTCGAAGATGGACTCGGCGATGGAGTGGGACTGGGTCATGTCGCCGATGCCGAAGGAGGCGATGACGGTGAACACGGCGAACAGGAAGGCCAGCAGGCTGCCCAGCCATTTGCAGGAGATGGCCTTCTTCATGACGTACATGGGGCCGCCGGACATCTCGCCCTTGGCGTTGACCTCACGGTACTTCACGGCCAGCATGCACTCGGAGAACTTGGAGGTGATGCCGAAGGCGGCGGACAGCTCCATCCAGATCAGGGCGCCGGGGCCGCCGGAGGCCAGCGCCGTGGCCACGCCCACGATGTTGCCGGTGCCGATGGTGGCGGCCAGGGCCGTCATCAGGGCGGAGAAGGGGGAAACGTCGCCGGTGCCCCGGGACTTGGTCCGTGCCTCTTTGCTGACCACGCTCTTCAGTGCGTAGCCCAGGTTGCGCCAGGGAAGGAATCCGGTGCGGATGGTCAGGAATACGCCGGTGCCCACCAGAAGGACCAGCATTACGGGGCCCCAGACGATACCGTCGATCTTGTCGACCCATTCTGCGAATGTCATATGATCCTCTCCTATTTCGTTGTTTTACCGCTTGTTTGACCTCTCTCCGGCGGTTCGCCTCGGCCGGCCACGCCCTGTTTTGCAGCCCGTCGGAAATATGATTCACAGTGTAGCGCAAAAACTTTCATCTGCAAATTGGGATATCCACGAAATTCCAACCGAAAATTTACAATTTTTTTACATGCCATCCAATTCGCCAAAATTTATTGTCTGTACAGATCTCTGGTTGTATGACATCACGATAACGTTTCATGAACGCAGGATTTCCGCAGTTTTCCCCCTTGTTTTTGCACGAAAAATTGCAGAATTTTGTCCCGCCAGCCGTGGACTTACCATGAGGATATTGTCCGGGACCGGCGGATATGACAAAACCGGCCCCGGCGGAGAGGCCGGGACCGGTGGTTGGGTCCTGATTAAAAATGCGCAGAGGGACGCGCCGTCCTGCAATTTTTACAGGACCAGGGAGGGGGCGGAGTACACCCGGCTCTGGAGCTCGCTGTTGAGCATGTACAGGCCCTTGGGGTCGCTGCCGAACAGCTCCATCTTGGTGATCTGGTCGCTGGAGTTCTTCTCCTCCTCGCCCTGCTCCTTGACGAACCAGTCCAGGAACTGGACGGTGCGGAAGTCGTTGACGCTCTGGGCGGCGGCGTAGATGGTGTTGATGAGGGACGTGACGTACTGCTCATGGGCCAGGGCCGCCCGGAGGGGCTCCACCAGGCCGGTGAAGGTCTTGTCAGGCTTGTCGATGGCCTTCAGGGTCACGGCCTGACTGTTGTTCTGGAGATAGTGATAGAACAGCATGGCGTGGTCCTGCTCCTCCCTCGCCTGGATCTCGTACCAGTTGGAGAAGCCGTCCAGGCCCTTGGCGGCGTAGTAGTTGGCGATGTCCAGGTACAGATAGGCGGAGTACAGCTCCTTGTTGATCTGGTCGTTCAGCAGTTCATGGACCTTTGCATCCATTGGAAAAACCTCCCTTTCAAATGTCACCGCAAAAACGGTTAGAATTACCTAACCCGTAGTATAGCACGGTGATGGAAAATGTCAATAGAACGGGGAATTTTTTCTCTCCCCCCCCGGGAGTGCGGGGATTTTGCGGGGTGCCTCGCGGGAGATTTTCCTTTTTCCGTGGGCACGGAGGTTGCCGGTTCCCGGCAGGATGCGCCCCCCATTCTCTCCCCCGGGGAGAGAATGCGTCGCGCCCGGTGGAAGAGAGGCGCCAGGGGAACCCTTTCGATGGGGTTCCCCTGGACCCCTCCGCGATGGAAATGTCAAGAAATGTGCAGTCGGAAGACACCCAAAATCTGAAATGCTGACAATATGCGCGTGCTAAGCGGCGCTCTGCCGGTGGTTGGCCGCCCACTCCCGGTAGC
>NZ_JBQHUP010000026.1:0-36055 GCF_052065175.1 Dysosmobacter sp. HCP28S3_G4
CGATTCCACGATCCAGCTTCCCTCGTTCAAGCATCTTTCATCACCCATGCTTATTTTACCATATAAATGCGAAAAAGCCCAGCTATGCTCGACTTTTTCGACAGCCTGAGACCGGCTGCCATCGGCAGCCGGTCTTTCCATATCCGGAAAATAGGATCAGTTCAGAGTGTCCGCCGCCTGCTCAAACAGCGTCCGGATCCGCTCCGCTGTGGCGGGACAGGTGCGCAGCTCCGGGTCCTCCGCCAGCAGCGATTCCGCCGCGGACTGAGCCTCCTGAAGGAGCCTGGTGTCGCAGCCCAGATCGGCAACTTTCAGCCCGGGCAGACCATGCTGCCGCTGTCCGAAGAAGTCGCCGGGCCCCCGCAGCCGCAGGTCCTCCTCTGCGATTTTGAAGCCGTCGGAGGTTTTGGTCATGACCTTCAGCCGCTGGCGGGTCTCCTCGTTCTGGTTGTCCGACACCAGTACGCAGTAGGACTTGAACTTGCCCCGGCCCACCCGGCCCCGGAGCTGATGGAGCTGGGACAGGCCGAACCGCTCCGCGTTCTCAATGACCATGACGGCGGCGTTGGGCACGTCCACGCCTACCTCAATGACGGTGGTGGACACCAGCACGTCCGCCTCGCCTCCAGCGAAGGCCGTCATCACCGCGTCCTTCTCCTTGGGCTTCATCTTTCCGTGGACCGCCGCGATGCGCAGGTCCGACAGGGGACCATCCTGAAGCATTTTGGCGTAGGCCGTCACGGCCTTCCGCTCGTCGGGCAGCTCGTCGTTTTCCGCCACCATGGGGCAGACGATGTACGCCTGACGGCCCTCGCCCACCAGCTTCCGGATGAAGGCGTACAGCCGCTGATGATAGCTGCCGGGGACGGCGAAGGTGTCGATGGGCTGACGGCCCGGCGGCAGCTGGTCGATGATGGACACGTCCAGATCACCGTACAGGATCAGGGCCAGCGTCCGGGGAATGGGAGTGGCGGACATGACCAGCGTGTGGGGGGAGTGTCCCTTGGCGGCCAGCGCCGCCCGCTGGGCCACGCCGAAGCGGTGCTGTTCGTCCGTCACAACAAGGCCCAGGTCCTGGTACTCCACCCCCTGGGAGATGAGGGCGTGGGTACCGATGGCGAACTGGATCTCCCCGCCGGCCAGCTGGGCACAGATGGAACGCTTCGTCCGGGCGGGAGTGGAGCCGGTGAGCAGGGCGCACCGGATGCCCAGACGCTCCATCAGCGGCGCCAGACCGGCGTAGTGCTGTTGGGCCAGGATCTCCGTGGGGGCCATCAGGGCCGCCTGGCGGCCGTTCTGGGCCATGAAGTAGACACAGGCAGCGGCCACCATGGTCTTGCCGGAGCCCACGTCGCCCTGACACAGCCGGTTCATGGGCGAACCGGAGCGCATGTCCGCCAGCGCCTCCGTTACGCACCGCCGCTGGGCGTCCGTCAGGGTGAAGGGAAGGCTCTCATAGAAGGGGGACATATCCACGTCCCGGCAGGGGGTCACCTGTGCCACTTCCCGGCGGGAGCGAAGCCGCTTCAGGCCAATGGTGAACAGGAACAGCTCCTCAAAGGCCAGACGGCGGCGGGCAATGTCCAGCGCCTCGGCGTTCTCTGGAAAGTGGATGTTCTCGTAGGCGTAGCCGATGCGGCAGAGCTGATGGCCCTGCCGCACACTGTCCGGCAGGACGTCCGGCAGGATGTCCCCGCAGGCGTTGAGCCCCTGCCGGATGGAGCGGGACAGGATCAGCTGACTGACCCCGGCGGTCAGGGGATAGATGGGCACGATGCGGCCGGTGGACTCCCGACGGCCCTCCGGCTCCACGATGGGATTGGTCATCTGGCGGCGGCGCTGGGTGCCCTCGGCCTTGCCGTAGAAGATGTAGGTGTCGCCCACGTGCAGGCTGGTCCGCAGCCAGGTCTGGTTGAAGAAGGTGACGTCCAGTGCGCCGGTCTCATCCACCGCCCGGAGCTTCACCAGATCCAGCCCCTGGCGGACCCGGGACACCGTGGGGGCCGCAGCCACCATGGCCGCCACCCCGGCGGTCTCGCCCGGCTCCAGCTCCGCGATGGACTTGGTCTGGGTCCGGTCCTCATACCGCCGGGGGAAGTAGGACACCAGATCCTGGAGGGTGCGGATGCCCAGCTTGCCCAGGGCCTTGGCCCGCTGTTCGCCGATGCCCTTGATGTACCGCACGTCCGTGTTCAGTTCCGCCATGCCGCCGCCTCCTCCGCTGTCAGGTTCGTTTGTTGGACTACTATTATATAGCCTTTTGCGGGGAAAAACAAGCGAGGACAGGGGAGAGCCTTTTGAATCGGGGCACAGGCATTCTCCGCTCCGGTGCGTTTACCGGTCATTGAAATGGAGGGTGAGATATGATAGTGTTATTGCGGTAGGACCCGACAGGAAGACCCTTTGGAGAGGAGCGGATACATGGCCAACATCGTCACAGGATGCCGCATCCTGGGCAGCGGATTGCTGCTGTGCGTTCCTGCGTTTTCACCGGAGTTCTGGGCGCTGTATCTGCTTTGCGGCTTCACGGATATGATCGATGGGACTATTGCCAGAAAAACGAACACCGCCAATGCTTTCGGGGCGAAGCTGGATACGGCCGCGGACGTTCTGTTTGTGTGGGTGTGTCTGGTGAAGCTGCTGCCGGCGGTGGACATACCGGGCTGGCTGTGGATCTGGACCGCGGCGATCGCCGTCATAAAGGCCGTCAATGTCATATCGGGATTTGTCCGTATGAAACGTTTCACTGCGGAACATACCGTGATGAATAAGGTCACGGGCGCAATGCTGTTTCTGCTGCCCATGACCATTCCGTTTGCGGAGTTGAAATACAGTGCCGCCGCGGTCTGCTGCGCAGCGACATTCGCGGCAGTCCAGGAGGGATATCTGATCAGAGCGGGACGGGAGATCACATAGTGCGGCAGGATCTATCGGAAAGAAGGTTTCACTTTGGACAGGTGAAGCCTTCTTTCATCGCCGCGGACATGAGATCATGAATATGAGCGGCCCCGCATGTTTAAAGAAGAATGTGGGGCCGTCCGGCTTTCCCCACGTCGCCTACATCCCGAAGAACAGCCGGACGGTGAGGGCGGAGACGACGAAGCCCGTCAAATCGGCGGTGAGAGCGGCAGGGATGGTGTGCCGGGTGCGGATGATGCCCGCGGCGCCAAAGTAGACGGCGATGGTGTAGAAGGTGGTCTCGGTGCTGCCCAGCATCACCGCCGCCACCCGGCCGATGTAGCTGTCCGGCCCGTAGGTGGTGATCAGCTCACTGCCCACCGCCAGCGCCCCGCCGCCGGACACGGGACGGATCAACATCAGGGGCGTCAGCTCCGCCGGGATGCCCAGCAGTTCCATCACCGGGGCGCAGAGGCCCGTCAGCCACTCCATGGCCCCGGAGGCCCGGAACATGGCCACGGCGGTCAGCAGCCCCACCAGAGGCGGCAGGATGTTCAGCATCACCGTCAGGCCGTCCCGGGCGCCGGTGGTGAGGGCACCGTAGACGTCCACCCGCCGGCCCATGCCGTACACCGCCACCCCGGCCAGCAGACCGGGGATCACCAGAGAGGACAGATTCACCGCTTCCTCCTTCCCAGACGGGCCAGCAGCGACGACGCCAGCAGTCCCGCCGTCACCGACAGGATGGAGGTCATCCACACTGCCGGCAGGATGTCCAGCGGCGCGGCGCAGCCCGCGGCGGCCCGGACGCCGGCCACCGTGGCGGGGAGCAGCTGAATGGAGGCGGTGTTCAGCACCACCAGCAGGCACAGCTCGTCGGAGGCCACGCCATTGCAGCCCCGGGCCATGCGGCAGGCGGCCCGGATGCCCAGGGGCGTGGCGGCGTTGCCCAGCCCCAGCAAATTGGCGGATACGTTGGCGGAGACGGCGGCCATGGTCTCGCTGTCTTTGGAGGCCTGAGGCAGCAGCCGCCCCAGCAGGGGACGGAAGGCCGCTGCCAGCAGCTCGCTGAGACCGCTCTGCTTCATCACCTCCATGACGCCACTCCACAGGCACATGATCCCTGCCATGGAGATGCACAGCGTCACGGCGCTGGCGGCGCCCTCCATGGCCGCGGCAGCCACAGCGTCCAGATTTCCCATGGCGATGCCGAACACCAGAGACAGTGTCACCATCGCCGTCCACACCACGGTCATTGCCATAAAAAATCCTCCTGATAGTTGCATATACCAACAAAAAGCACAAACTTCTTACAAATCTTAAAAAATTATGAATGAAATGCAAATTATTGTGGAAATCGGTTGACATGATTCTGCAAATTGTGATACAGTTCAACTGCTACCAATTGGAAATACAGAGAGACCAATTGGAATCTATGCAGGGAAAGTGAATTCCGGAAGGATTCATGAGGAAGGGTAAGGAAGGAGCATAATCAGATGAAGTCAACAGGGATAGTCAGGAGAGTGGACGAACTGGGCCGCATCGTGCTGCCCATTGAAATGCGCCGTACATTGGACATCGCGGAGAAGGACGCATTGGAAATCTATGTGGAAGGTTCCTCTGTCATTCTGAAAAAGTACAAGCCCAGCTGTATTTTCTGCGATGCCACCAAAGATGTCACCAACTTCAAGGGAAAGAATGTCTGCCCCAAGTGCCTGAAGGAATTAAAAGGACTGTAAGCGTTTCGAGAAGAAAGACGCCCCACACCGGGCGTCTTTTATTATTGCTGCGGCGCGCTGTCAAAATCACTGATTTTTTTGGGGAATTTCGTTGCATCTCCTCACAATTTGGCATTGCATTTTTATCAATGGCTGTGGTATGATATCAACCAATGAACGAGAGAGAGGGGTATTACCATGCTGAAGCTGACAGCGGCGGAGTCCAGTATGGAAATGCCTTTTTCTTTTGGGCTTTTTATTCCCTTTTGACCGGCCTTGGCGCCGGTATTTTTTTGCGCTGAGTCCCCGCCGCTGAGCAGATCATTTTGTGAGAGGAGAAATGACATGAACGAAAAGAAAACCATCTCTCAGGCCCCCATCCGGGACGCGCGGACACTGGGAATGCCCAAGATGCTGATCCTGGGTCTCCAGCACATGTTCGCCATGTTCGGCGCCACGGTGCTGGTGCCCATCCTGGTGCAGAGCTACGGACTGCCCCTGAGCATCCAGACCACCCTGTTCTTCGCCGGTATCGGCACCCTGTTCTTCCACGTCTGCACCAAAATGAAGGTGCCCGCCTTCCTGGGCTCCTCCTTCGCCTTCCTGGGCGGCTTCGCCGCCATGGGTGCCATGGACCAGGGCATCTACGCCGCCATGGAGCCCGCCGAGAAGCTGCAATACGCCTGCGGCGGCATTGTGGTGGCGGGCCTGCTGTACGTGGTGCTGGCCGCCATCATCAAGGCAGTGGGCGTCCATCGCGTCATGCACTATCTGCCCCCCGTGGTCACCGGCCCCATCATCATCCTCATCGGCCTGAACCTGGCGCCCTCCGCCGTGTCCAACGCCTCCACCTGCTGGTGGCTGGCCCTGGTGTCCATCGCGGTCATCGTGGTGGCCAACATCTGGGGCAAGGGCATGGTGAAGATCATCCCCATCCTGCTGGGCGTGGTGATCCCCTACGTGGTGGCACTGGTGTTCCGGATGGTGGATTTCTCTGGCCTCGACGTGCAGGGCCTGCTGGGCGGCGCCACGCCGCTGCTGGGCTTCCAGCCCTTTGTCACCAACTTCGGCGGCAGCGTCGCCAAGTTTGACGTCTCCGCCATTCTGGTGATGGCCCCCATCGCCATCGCCTCCATGATGGAGCACATTGGCGACATGTCCGCCATCTCCGCCACCGTGGGCGAGAACTTCATCGAGGATCCCGGCCTGCACCGGACCCTCATCGGCGACGGCATCGCCACGTCTCTCTCCGCCATGTTCGGCGGCCCCGCCAACACCACTTACGGCGAGAACACCGGCGTGCTGGTGCTGTCCCGGGTCCATGACCCCAAGGTCATCCGTCTGGCGGCCCTCTATGCCATCATCCTGTCCTTCAGCCCCGCCTTCGCCTATCTGGTCAACACCATCCCCGCGGCCATCATCGGCGGCGTCAGCTTCATCCTGTACGGCATGATCTCCGCCATCGGCGTGCGGAACGTGGTGGAGAACCAGGTGGACTTCACCAACTCCCGCAACCTGATCATCGCCGCCGTCATCCTGGTGTGCGGCCTGGGCTTCACCAGCGGCCTGACCTTCACCGTGGGCAATGCCTCCATCACCCTGACCTCCCTGGCCATCGCTGCCATCGCAGGCATCGTCCTCAACGCCATCCTGCCCGGCAACGACTTCCACTTCGGCAAGAGCGCCAACTCCGACGCCTCCGCCAACCTGGGTCAGTATTAAGCCAACGCCGTATTCAGACCGGCTGTACATCCCCGGACAGACTGCTGTCCGGGGATGTTTTTCGTCGGCCCGGCGCTGTCCGCAAAATCCGGGGCGATGGTTTACAACCCGGGAAAAACGTGCTATATTGGTGTGGCTGAACAGCCGGACGGAGAACAGGCCCGGCAGGAGGAGGCTTCTTATGAGCAGACAGACGATGCTGGCCCTGTTGCGGGCCCACCCGGGAGAATATGTGTCCGGGGAGCAGGTCAGTGAAAAGCTGGGCCTGAGCCGGACCGCCATCTGGAAATCCGTGGACGCCCTGCGGAAAGCGGGCTATGATATCGAGGCCCGGACGGGGCTGGGCTACCGGCTGGTCTCCGCGCCGGACCTGCTGACAGAGGAGGAAATCCGGGCCTGCCTGAAACCCACGGAGACCGTGGGCCGGGAGCTGCACTGCTTTGACGAGATCGACTCCACCAACACCTGCGCGAAAAAGCTGGCCCTGTCCGGCGCGCCGGACGGTACGGTAGTCGTCGCGGACTGCCAGACGGCGGGCCGGGGCCGCATGGAGCGCCGGTTCCAGTCCCCCAAGGGCCAGGGCATCTATCTGACGGCTCTTCTGCGGCCGGACCTTCCGCCGGAGAAGCTGCTGAGCGTCACCACACTGGCGGGCGTGGCAGTGTGCGAGGCGGTGGAGCAGGTCTGCGGCGTCCGTCCGCTGCTGAAATGGCCCAACGATCCGGTGCTGGGGGGCAAAAAGCTCTGCGGCATCCTGACGGAGATGAGCATGGAGGGGGAGAGCGGCCGCCTCCAGTATCTGGTGGTGGGCATCGGCCTCAACGTCCACCAGCGTCCGGAGGACTTCACCCCGGACGTGGCGGAGATGGCCACCTCGCTGCTCCAGGCAACGGGAAAGCCCTGGTCCCGTGCCGCCCTGGCCGCGGCGGAGATCGAGGCGCTGGACCGCATGTACGCCGCATTGAAGGCCGGGGATCTGTCGGACTATCTGGCGGCCTACCGGCGGGACTGCGTGAACCTGGGGAAGATGGTCCAGCTGATCCGCCCCGACAACAGCCGGGAGACGGTCACTGCCGTGGACATCGACGACGCCTTCAGCCTGGTGGTCCGCAGGGACAGCGGCGAGACGTTCACCGTCCGCTCCGGCGAGGTCTCCGTCCGGGGCATGTACGGCTATATCGACTGACAGGAAAGGGCGCGCGGAGGCGCGGCCCTTCCGTATGATTTTTTGATTCGGAGTGAGCGATTTGAAAGAACTTTGGACACTGTTCTGGACCTTCGCCAAGGTGGGGGTCATGACCTTCGGCGGCGGCTACGCCATGCTGCCGATCTTACAGCGGGAGGTAGTGGAGAACAAGGGCTGGGCCACCGAGGAGGAGCTGGTGGACTACTTTGCCATCGGCCAGTGCACGCCGGGCATCATCGCCGTCAACACCGCTACCTTCATCGGCCAGAAGTACCGGGGCATCGCCGGCGGCATCACCGCCACCCTGGGAGTGGTGTTCCCGTCCCTCATCATCATTTCCATCCTGGCGGGACTGATCACCAACTTCTCCCACCTGGCGTGGGTGCAGAACGCCTTCGCCGGCATCCAGGTCTGCGTCTGCGTGCTGATCTTCAACGCCGTGATGAAGCTGCTGAAGAAGTCCGTGGTGGATAAGCGCACCGCCGTCATCTTCTCTCTGGTGCTGGCGGGCGGCCTGTTCCTGAACGTCTCCCCCGTGTGGTTCGTGGTGGCCGCCGCTCTGGCGGGCATCGTGCTGAAAAATCTGGAGGTGAAGCAGGCATGAGTCTCTATCTGCGGCTTTTCTGGGAGTTTTTCAAGACCGGCCTGTTCGCCATCGGCGGCGGCATGGCCACGCTGCCCTTCCTGAAGGACATCGGCCAGAGCACCGGCTGGTATACCCAGTCCGACCTGATGAACATGCTGGCGGTCAGTGAGTCCACCCCCGGCCCCATCGGCATCAACATGGCCACCTACGTGGGTTTCACCGCCGGCAGCGCCTACGGTACACTGGGCGGCATTCTGGGCGCCATCGTCGCCACGGTGGGCGAGATCACGCCCTCCATCATCGTCATCCTCATCATTGCCGCTATGCTGAAGAAGTTCCGGGACAGCAAGCTGGTGAACAACGCCTTTTACGGCCTGCGCCCCGCCTCCACCGGCCTCATCGGCGCGGCCTGCATCTCCGTGGTGCTGCAGGTGCTGCTGTGCATCCAGACCGCCTCTGCCGACGGAGCGCTGCTGACGCGTTTCAGCTGGAGCGGCGCCATCAGCTGGCAGGGCATCCTGCTGGCGGCGGTTCTGCTGGTGCTGACCAATTGGGTAAAGCCCACCAAGAAGCTCCATCCCATCGTGTTCATCGGCGTCGCCGCGGTGGCGGGCATCGTGTTCCGCTTCGCCGGCGTGTGATTGCGCTGATCCATGCTGTGAAAGACCGCCGCGGCCAATGGCCGCGGCGGTCCGCTTTTCAGGAACATGTTCAGTTCTGCTTTCCGCCCTTTCCGGGAAACAGCCTGGGCAGCAGGTCCGCCACCTCCGGATACATCAGGAACCCGGCGCCGATCCCCATGGAGGAGCCGATGCGCACCTTCCGCAGCAGGGTGTCCGCGTCGTCGAACAGCACGAAATGGGTCTCCCGTCCCCGGATGCAGGTGAAGTACCGGGCGCACAGATCGGGGGAGAAAAACACCGCCGGCGACTGCTCCTGCCGGAGGGCCTGAAACTGGGCCGGAGACAGGGGCTTTCCCTGACCGGTACGGGCGGGGAGGACGAAGTCCATGGTCAACCGCTGGAGATCCAGGGCAATGCGGCCGTATTTGGACCGGGCCTCCGAGAGATACTCGGAGAAGCTGCCGCCGGACACGGCGGTGTTGACAAGGGTGACGGCCCCCGGCACGGAATAGGTCTCCGGCACGAACAGCGTCCGGCGACCGCCCAGCATCTGGCCCAGGGTCTGGGCGAATTTCCGGCGGTCCGGCGTGGGGGAGGCCTCGAAGTCCAGCACCACCCCGCCGAAATTCCGGCGGCCGCACTCCCGGACCACGGCGGCGGCCAGCTGTTCCGGCGCGGCGATGAAGCCTGCGTCCAGATCGCTGATGGACAGCAGTCCGCCCCGGGTATCCAGCAGTAGGTCGTGCCGCATCAGGGAGGAGGACGGCCCGATGCGGTAGGCCACATGGACCAGAGAGCGGGTGAACCGGGATGCCTCCCGGACCTCCGCGGGCGCGGCGGCGAGAAACAGCTGCAAGGCAAAGACCCCCTTGTGAACAGACGGAAAGTTTGGTATACTGATATCGCGGAAACAGCGTATGGGACCGGAGGGACCTCGCGCTGCGTCCCCGCCCATTTGAGACTATGAGAAAGGGGAGCCGGTTATGCGCTTTTCTCTGGTGCCGGACGCCCTGTTCGACGAATACGCACAGATCACGCCGGAGTTCCTGGCCCGGCGGGGAATCACGCTGCTGCTCAGCGACCTGGACTTCACGCTGGCGGCGAAGAAGACCCGCCATCCGGACCAGCGGGTGAAGGACTGGATCGCCGCCCTCCACGGTGCGGGCATCACCTTCATGATCGTGTCCAACAACCGTTCCGGCCGCCGTGTGACGGATTTCTGCGCCGAGCTGGGGGTGCCCTATCAGGGCCACGCGGGAAAGCCCAGCCCCAGGGGACTGCGGGCGGCCATGGACCGGGCGGGCGCCGCACCGGAGCACACCGCCATGCTGGGGGACAAGCTCCTCACCGACATGCTGGCCGCCAACCGGGCACAGGTCCTGGCCCTGATGGTGGAGCCGGTTGGCGGCGCGATGACGCTGTGGCAGAAGGTGCTCCACGCCTTGCAGGCGCCCTTCAAGGCACTGTGCCGGGAGGATCATCGGGGCGAGGCGTGAATTTTTTCACGGAATTTCGGAATTCTAAGGAAAACCCCTTGCAATCCCGGCCTACTTAGGATAAAATATCATCGGCAAAATTCAGGACAAATCATGAAAAAAGAGAAAATGTCCTCCTGAGGGTCGTTTTCTCATAGATTTAAGGAGGATGTTGTTATGCCTACGATTTCCGCGGGTGATTTCCGCAACGGCGTTACTTTCGAGATGGACGGCAAAGTCATGACCGTCGTGGAGTTCCAGCACGTGAAGCCCGGCAAGGGCGCCGCTTTCGTCCGCACCAAGATGAAGAACGTGGTCACCGGTGCCGTCACCGAGACCTCCTTCAACCCCACCGCCAAGTTTGAGCAGGCCTTCGTGGAGCGCAGAGACGCCGAGTACAGCTACAACGACGGCGACCTGTACTACTTCATGGACCCGGAGACCTTCGACATGGTCCCCCTGAACCGGGATGTGCTGGGCGACGGCTTCCGCTTCGTGAAGGAGAACACCGTCTGCAAGCTGCTGAGCTACAAGGGCAGCGTCTTCGCTGTGGAAGTTCCCAACTTCATGGACCTGGAGGTCACTGAGACCGAGCCCGGCGTCCGCGGCGATACCGCCACCAACGTGACCAAGCCCGCCACGCTGGAGACCGGCGCTGAGATCAAGGTGCCCCTGTTCATCAACACCGGCGACAAGATCACCATCGACACCCGCACCGGCGAGTATCTGAGCCGCTGCAAGTAAGCATCTGAAGGGGGGACGCCAGTCCCCCCTTTCGAGACTCCGGCGAGGTGCGCCGGAGCCCGTCAACATGGATCAATGAAAGGAGCAATTACCATGGAGATCACTGAGAGAGTGGCATATCTGAAGGGCCTGGCCGAGGGCCTGAGCCTGGACACTGAGACCAAGGAGGGCAAGCTCCTCTCCGCCATCATCGATATTCTGGACGACATGGCCCTGGAGCTGGCCGACCTCAGCGCCGCTCAGGAGGAACTGGCCGACGGTCTGGACGCCGTCAGCGACGACCTGGAGGATGTTGAGGACATCGTCTACGACGTGGACGACGACTTCGAGGACGAAGACGAGGAAGAGGACGAGGAGGACGACGAGGACTGCTACGCCACCACCTGTCCCAACTGCGAGGAGACCATCTACTTCGACGAGTCCATCCTGGAAGACGGCGAGGTCATCTGCCCCAACTGCGGCGAGAAGCTGGAGTTCGATCTGGACAGCCTGGACGACGAGGACAGCTCTGATCCCGATCAGGAGTAATCTTTCAGCCACACCCAAAAGCCCCGGCGCGTCAGCGCCGGGGCTTTTCCATGCTTGACAAACCTCGGCCATCTATGTATAGTAAGCATAGATGACCGAGGTATTATTTTCCGGAGGAGAAGGGAGGGACGAGCATGGAGTGGAAGGACTGGTGTGACCGGGCGGTGGGTCACGTCCGGTTCCGGCCGGATCGGAAGGCCATTGAGCGGGAGCTGACGGAGCACTACATGGACCACCGTCAGGACCTCCAGCGCATCGGCTACGATCCGGAGCTGGCGTCGCAGCGGGCCCTCCGGGCCATGGGGGACCCCGACGAGGTGGGCCGGGCCCTGGACCGCGCCCACAGGCCCTGGCTGGGCTGGCTGTGGGAGGTGTCCCGGGTTCTTGCGGCGCTGGCACTGGCGGGGGTGCTGTGGACGGCGGTCTGGGGAGACGGCGCTTACACCGTCTCCAGGGATGTCCGGAGCCTGACGGCCCGGGAGACGGCTTACGAGACGGAACGGCCCGGCTTCATCGCCCCGGATTCCGACCGGCAGTTCCAGCGGGTGGTATCGGCCCGCTCCGGGGACACGGCGGAGCTGTGCGGCTATACCCTCAGCGTGCCCTATGGCGCCGTCTGGCGGGAGCAGCGGGACGGTGCCGACGTCTACTGGCTCTCCGCGGTGCTGACAGCGGAGCATCCCCGGTTCTGGGAGGACTGGGAGTATGGCCTGGATCTGACCTACCTGACCCTGACGGACAGCACAGGCCGGGAGTACCGAACCTACAGCGCCAAATGGGAGGACGAGGACGTCCGGCAGCTGGAGGAGGATTCCCCGTACTACATCCCCACGTTTTCCTACGGTTGGAAGCGCACCGGCCTGTTCCGGACCGAGTACAGCATCCAGGCGCCGGTCTGGTCCGGCGGGCCGGTGGACTGGGCGGAGCTGCGGTATCCGCTGGGAGAGGGCTTCACCTTCCGGCTGGAGTTTGAGGAGGTGGGACCATGAATCTGCGGAACATCCGGCATCGTCTGCCCCGGCTGAACCGGAAGCAGCGGGTGGTCCGGAACCTGGCGCTGGCGGCGCTGTGCCTGCTTCTGCTGGAGTGGATGCTGGCATTCCCGGCCCTGAGCCGCCGGGGTTTGCTGCGGCGGCTGGAGCATCGATATCTGCTGGAGGGCTCGGAGCTGCTGTTCACGTTCACCACCGCCGGTTACGGCTTCGACGCGCCTCACACCCTCTATGCCCGGAACGGAGACCTGCTGCTGACCATGACCTACAACTGGACGCCCCTGGGCCTGCGGCCCTGGCCGGGAGAGCTGCAGCGGGAGGAGGACGGCATCTGCCTTGTTCAGCAGCAATGGTGCGCCACGTCCTACATGGCCTTCGGCAATCTGGAGGACGCCGTCTCGGCGGAGCTGACCGTGACGCTGGCTGGCCGGGTCAATAAGGCGGATTATGCCGCGGAGGACGGGGATGTCCCGGCAGACGCCAACGGCCTGTTGGAATACCGGGAGACCTACACCGCCCGGGGAGAGCGGCAGAACCCGTACTGCTTCATCTTCCGGCTGGAGGAACACCATGCGCGGGATGGCATATTGGACGGCACCTGGCAGTCCATGGTGGAGATGCAGGCGTTTTCACCCTTCAGTCCCCTGCTGCCGGAGGACGCCGTACTGCGGCTGTACGACGGGGCGGGGCAGCTGCTCCATGAGAAGACGGTACCCCATCCGGAGGAGAGCTTCCGAATCTACTGGAAATAAAGGAGGACGCCATGAAGATCGACAAAAGTCTGATGACCGGCAGCACCACGCTGCTGATCCTGTCCCTGCTGAGCCGGGAGGAAATGTACGGATACCAGATGATCACGGAGCTGGCCCGGCGGTCCGACCACACCTTCGAGCTGAAGGAGGGGACGCTGTACCCCATCCTCCACACCCTGGAGGCGGGCCGTCTGGTGACGGTCCGGGAGCGGGAAGCGGAGACGGGCCGGGTGCGGAAATACTACCGCATCACGAAAAAGGGCCTGAAGGTGCTGGAGGAGAAGAAGGAGGAGTGGAACACCTTTACGGAGAAGGTGAACGCCGTGGTCTGCGGCACCTCCCCGGCGTGAGGGACGGGCCATGGAGTGGAAGGACTGGTGCCGTCAGGCCGTGGGCCACGTCCGGTTCCGGCCGGACCGGCGGGCCATTGAGCGGGAGCTGACGGCCCACTACGAGG
Source organism: Dysosmobacter sp. HCP28S3_G4 (assembly GCF_052065175.1). Lineage (NCBI taxonomy): Bacteria > Bacillati > Bacillota > Clostridia > Eubacteriales > Oscillospiraceae > Dysosmobacter > Dysosmobacter sp. HCP28S3_G4. Next base: position 13,682 of record NZ_JBQHUP010000026.1, read on the forward strand.
ACCACCGTCTGGACCTGGAGCGCATCGGCTATGAGCCGGCGTTGGCAGCGGAGCGGGCCCTCCGGGCCATGGGGGACGCCGACGAGGTGGGCCGTGCCCTGGACCGGGCCCACAAACCCTGGCTGGGCTGGCTGTGGGAGGTGTCCCGGGTGCTGGTGATGGGGCTGGTGGTGCTGATCCTGGGCACCGCCGCGTTCGGCGGCTGGGAGGACGTCCGGGACTGGACGCTGTTCTCCCAGAGACATGGTGCTTCCGTGGTGTTCCACGCGGCGGAGGAGCTGCCCTGTCCGGCGCCCATTCAGGCGGGGGCCTATACCATTGCCGTGGAGAGGGCCTGCTACGGGGAGCTGGAAAACGGAATGGGATATCTGCACCTCAACGCCTCCTGCACCACCGGACAGTTCTGGCTGGAGGGACCGGACCTCTGGGACACCCTGGAGGCCGTAGACAGCGGCGGCACCCGGTACCGTTACGGGCGCGCCCCATGGATCACAGGCTTCAAGGATGACAGTCACATCCTCAGCCGGGGCTGGATCACTGTGGAGAACATCCCGGCGGGCACGGCGTGGGTGGAACTCATCCATCCTATGGGCGGCTGGTCCATCCGGGTGGAGCTGCCGGAGAGGGAGGCGCGTACATGAGACGGAGAGAGTGTCTGCCCCGGCTGAACCGGCGGCAGAAGACCGTCCGCAATCTGCTGGCGGCGCTGGGACTGCTGCTGGTCCTGTGGCTGGTGAACGGCTTCGCGGCCCCCACGCTGGACCTCGCGGTGCAGTGGAAGGCGGCGGAGTATTTTCTGGAGGAGCCGGAGATCCTGGGGGTCTATCCCCGGGAGATCTCCCAGGACTGGAAGGAGGACGACGTGCTGCTCAGGGACGGGGACGTGTTCGCCTCCACCATCCGCAGGCACCGGTTCCTCTGGTTCCAGGAGGTCCTGGAGTTCTGGTTCGCGGAGCCGGAGACGGGGCCGGTGGTGTTTTTGCAGCAGCAGGACAGCTTCGACACCACGGCGGTGTACGTTTACGCGGACCTGGAAGGGGACGTCCGGGCGGTGTGCGATCTGCAGCTGCGGAGCGACATCACGGTACGCATCAGCGGCGACGGCCAGCAGGCTTCCCGGCACTTCGACTGGGACGAGACATATACCATGGAGGGGACGCCCAACGAAAACGGCCTCTACCGGTTCGCCGTTGAGATGAAGTATCCCAGAGACAACAGGGCCGGCTATGAGGAGCAGCTGCGGCCCATGGCGGAGGAGAGCGCGTTCCATTCGTTTCAGGCCATCCCCAGGCGCGCCGCCGGTTCGGACTTCGCCTGTGACGTCACCGTCATCTTTTACGGGGCGGACGGAAAGCCCGTCTACGTCTATCAGCGGACGCTTTGGGACAAGTTGGACACAGAGAGGAGCGGTGCGTCGTGAGCGAACAGCGAAGCTGGGCGTTCTGGTGCGCCCGGGTATTGGGCCACGTCCGGTTCAAGCCGGACCGGAAGGCCATTGAGCGGGAGCTGACGGCCCACTACGAGGACCACCGTCTGGACCTGGAGCGGGTCGGCTACGAGCCGGACCTGGCGGCGGAGCGGGCCCTCCGGGCCATGGGGGATGCCGACGAGGTGGGCCGCGCCTTGGACCGTGCCCACAAACCCTGGCTGGGCTGGCTGTGGGAGGTGTCCCGGGTGCTGGCGGTGGGGTTGCTGGTCGTGACGGCGGCCACGCTGCTGGAGAACAGCCTGTTTACCGTCCGGGAGATGCTGGGCCGCACAGAGGACCAGTTCACCTGGGAGGCCCCGCCGCCCACGGCGTCCTGCGCCGTGACGGCCTACGGCACGCTGTACCTGTCGCCGGGAGATATCACGGAGGAGGACGGCAGGTACGAGGTGGCACTGGACCTCTGGGGGAAGACGGCGGACCCCCGGACGGACTTCCCGTGGATCATGCCGTATCTGAACATTGTGGATGACCGGGGACCGATCCCGCTGGGACAGGCCGACGAAGACGGCGTCTGGCCGGATAACTACATGAGTCGTGGATGGACCAGCGTGTCCTGGGGCTGGACCCGTCATCAGGTGGTCCTCAGCCTGCGGCTGGATCACCGGCCCCAGTGGGTGGAGGTATCCTATCCCTACGGCGGCAACGACTGGGTCCTGCGGGCGGAATGGGAGGCGGAGCGATGAAGAAACTGCATATCCGACGGCCTGTCTGGAGAGGGCCGCGGCTGAGCCGGAAGGCCCGCATTGTCCGGAATCTGACCCTCAGCGCTCTGGCAGCGGCTGTTCTGTACGCGGCGCTGGGCTTCCCTCCCTACACCGTGAACGGCATGGTGGACCGGATGGCCCGGCGGTATCTCCTGCCGGATCTGAAGCCGGCGTACGTGCTGAAGGACCCCCGCCATTACGGCAGCGACATCCTGCCAGGACGGCGCTTTACGTACATCATCGCCCGGTCCGGGGAGGACTATCTGGCCTTCCAGTACAACACCTATCTGTGGAGCAGCGAGCTGTTCTTCTCCCGGGATCCCGTGCTGGCAGAGGGGGCCTACTGCGCCGCCCGGGCGGGGACCCTGTACGCGGCGTCCCCGGCCATGTCCGGCGCAGCCACCGCCACAGCGGCGGTGGAGACGAAGTACGAGACATTTACCCTGGAGGGAGAGCGGCTCAGTGAGGAGGTCTTCGGCTTCCCCTACCGGAACGGGAATGGCCCGGATCTCTACACCGCCGTGGACTTCGCCTACCGGAAGGACAGCTATGCCCACACCTACGAGGGCGGTACGGTCACCGGCTACACGCGGGTGGACGCGGACCTGCCCGTCACCGTTACGCTGTACGACGAGGTGGGGAAGGCGCTGGACACCCTGCGCCTGACGGTTTCCACCAGTGAGATCACCGGCTGGTACTGAAATCTGATGTGCGCCGCGGCGTCACATAGAAACATGTCAGCAGACGCAGAAAGGGCCTGCCGCGAAACGCGGCAGGCCCTTCGGCTTGCAGAGAAACTTATAAGAGCTCTATCAGCCCTTGTACTCCACGTAGAACTCGCGGACCTCGCCGGAAGCGGCGGGGGCGGGAGCGGGAGCGGCCGCCTTGGGAGCGGCAGGAGCGGGGGCGGGAGCGGGCTGGCGCTTCTCGGGATGATCCCGGTAGTCCAGGAACTTGGGCGCCACCTGGGGGAACAGGGCCAGGGAGAGGACGTCCTCCTCGCTCTTGGCGATGTCCTTGTACTCTGCGCGGTACTTGTCCAGCTCGGGCTCCAGCAGATCAGCGGGACGGCAGGTGATGACGTCCTCCGGCTTGATGCCGGCCTTGGCGCGGACTTCCTCGTTGACCTTGCCGGGCAACTGGCCGTACTCGCCCTTCAGCATGGCCTTGCACTCCTTGGTAAAGACCTTGTAGCGCTCGCCCATGATGATGTTCATGACGGCCTGGGTGCCGACGATCTGGCTGGTGGGGGTCACCAGCGGAGGATAGCCGCAGTCCTTGCGGACGCGGGGGATCTCAGCCAGCACGTCGTAGTACTTGTCCTCCTTACCGGCCTGCTTCAGCTGGGAGATCAGGTTGGACAGCATGCCGCCGGGGACCTGATACAGCAGGGTGTTGGTGTCAACACGCAGGACCTTGGGGTCCAGGGAGCCCTGATCCTGGAGCTTCTGGGCCACCGTACGGAAGTGGGCGGCGGCGTCGCTCATCTTGTTCAGGTCCAGACCGGTGTCGCGGGGCGTGCCCTTCAGGGTAGCCACCAGGGACTCGGTGGTGGGCTGAGAGGTGCCGTTGGCCAGGGGAGACAGGGCGGTGTCCACGATGTCCACGCCGGCCATGGCGGCCATCAGCAGCACCATGTCGCCGGTGCCGGTGGTGTTGTGGGTGTGCAGATGGATGGGAACGCTGACGGTCTCCTTCAGCTTCTTCACCAGGGAGTAGGCGTCCATGGGCAGCAGAAGGTTGGCCATGTCCTTGATGCAGATGGCGTCGGCGCCCATCTCCTCCAGCTCCTTGGCCAGCTTCACGAAGTACTCCTCGTTGTGGATGGGAGAGATGGTGTAGGACAGGGTGGCCTCCACCTCGCCGCCGTACTTCTTGGTGGACTTGATGGCCTGCTCCAGGTTGCGAACGTCGTTCAGGGCGTCGAAGATGCGGATGATGTCGATGCCGTTCTCAATGGACTTGGCGCAGAACTCGTCCACCACGTCGTCGGCATAGTGCTTGTAGCCCAGAATGTTCTGGCCGCGGAACAGCATCTGCAGCTTGGTGTGGGGCATGGCCTTCCGCAGGGCGCGGAGGCGCTCCCAGGGATCCTCGTTGAGGAAGCGCATGCAGGAGTCGAAAGTGGCGCCGCCCCAGCACTCCAGAGAGTAGTAACCGATGGAGTCCAGAACCTCACAGGCGGGGAGCATGTCCTCCAGCCGCATACGGGTGGCGGCCTGGGACTGGTGGGCGTCACGGAGGATGGTGTCAGTGATGAGGAGGGGTTTGTTGCTCAAAAACTCCATGATGGAAAAAACCACCTTTCTGTCAGAATCAGCCGAACAGGCTCATGAGCACGCCGGCCGCGATGGCGGAGCCGATGACGCCGGCCACATTGGGGCCCATGGCGTGCATCAGCAGGAAATTCCGGGGATTGTCCTTCTGGCCAACCATCTGGGAGACACGGGCGGCCATGGGGACGGCGGAGACACCGGCGGAGCCGATGAGGGGATTGATCTTCTCCTTCAGGAACAGGTTCATGAACTTGGCCAGGAGCACGCCGCCGGCGGTGCCGCAGCCGAAGGCCACCACGCCCATGACCATGATCATCAGGGTCTTGGGGGACAGGAAGGTGGCACCGGTGGCGGTGGCTCCCACGGACACGCCCAGGAAGATGGTGACGATGTTGATGAGCTCGTTCTGGGCGGTCTTGCTGAGGCGGTCCATGACGCCGCTCTCACGGAACAGGTTGCCCAGCATCAGGCAGATGATCAGGGGCGCGGCGGAGGGCACCAGCAGGGAGACGAAGATGGCCACCATGACGGGGAACACGATCTTCTCCTTCTTGGAGACCTCACGCAGGGGCCGCATGACGATCTGGCGCTCGGCCTTGGTGGTCAGCAGCTTCATGATGGGAGGCTGGATCACCGGCACCAGAGCCATGTAGGAGTAGGCCGCCACGGCGATGGGGCCCAGCAGCTGGGGAGCCAGATGCGAGGTGACGAAGATGGCGGTGGGGCCGTCGGCACCGCCGATGATGCCGATGGAGCCGGCCTCAGCGGCGGTGAACATGCCGGACAGGCGGCAGCCCACATAGGTCATGAAGATGCCCACCTGGGCGGCGGCGCCCAGCAGCAGGCTCTTGGGGTTGGCGATCAGGGGGCCGAAGTCGGTCATGGCGCCCACGCCCATGAAGATCAGGCAGGGATAGATGCCCAGCTTGATGCCCAGGTACAGGATATCCACTAGGCCAGGAGTCAGGCTCTGACCCACGCTGACGGCGGCCAGCACCTCGGCGGACACGCCGAGACCGGACATCTCCGTCAGGAACTCCTGGGTGATAGGTGCGCCGCCGATGAGATCCCAGTGGATGTGTCCGCCGGCGAAGAAGATCTCATGGAACATATTGGCGCCGGGCAGGTTGGTCAGCAGCATGCCGAAGGCGATGGTGCACATCAGCAGGGGCTCGTACTTCTTGTGAACACCTAAGTACAGCAGGAAGCAGGCGATGACAATCATGATCAGGTTCTTCCAGCCGCCAACCTGGCAGAACTGGTAGAAGCCCGTGTCATGGATAAAGTTCAAAATTGCTTGCATAGCGTATTCTCCGGACTCTTACTGAATGACGCACAGCAGAGCGCCGGACTCCACGGCAGAGCCCTTGGAGGTGTTGATGGAAGCCACCTTGCCGCTCTTGGGAGCCATGATCTCGTTCTCCATCTTCATGGCCTCCAGGATCATCAGGACCTGGCCTTCCTCCACGCTGTCGCCCACGTTGACGTTGATGGACAGGATGGTGCCGGGGATGGGAGCGGTGACCTGCTCACCGGCAGCGGGGGCAGCGGCGGGAGCCGGAGCGGCCACGGGAGCGGGAGCGGGGGCAGGAGCAGCCACAGGGGCGGGAGCGGGGGCGGCCACAGGGGCAGCGGCCACGGGAGCGGCGGGAGCCGCGCCGGTCAGTTCTTCCAGTTCGATCTCGTAGACAGCACCGTTGACATTCACTCTGAACCTTCTCATAATTTTGTTCTCCTCTTTCCGTTTAATTTTATGATGATTTTTTAAAGAGAAATCTGCTTGATGGAGGTGATGCGGATACCGTTGACGGAGGTCCCCAGTGCTTCGGCCAGAGCGGCGGAAATTCCGGCGATCAGGGAGGGCTGGAGGGCCGCAGGGGCGGCGGAACCCGCCACGCGCTTGACGGAGGTGATGCGGATGCCGTTTACGGAAGTGCCCAGCGTCTCAGCCAGGGCGGCGGAGACAGCGGCGGTGACGGCGGGGGAGAGGGTCGCGGGAGCCGGAGCGGACACTGTCACGGGAGCGGCGGGAGCCACAGGTGCCGCTGCCGGCGCGGATGCCGGAGCGGGCGGGGCTGCCGCAGGCTTGACAGGCGTTGCCGGTGAGGTGGGGGCGTTGTTCCTGGGCCGCAGGATCGCACCCATGGCATAGGTCAGTGCGATGATACAGATCAGACCAAAGAACACTGTGCCGAGCCCCATCAGGACGACAAACAGGTTGGAATAATCCATTGAGAACCTCCTTAATAAAATGATTGGTTTCATTTTAACAATTTCCATCAAAAAAAACAATCGTGATTCGCGCTAATTTTTTGAATGAGGAAGCCAAAAAAAACCATGTCGATTGTCAAAAGTGAACAAAAAATGAAAGGTAAAAACGGATTATCTTGTTTTCCCTTTTGCGAAAAATTCACGTATAATTCAAAGAATATTTACTGACGTTTCCGGCGCAGCGCGCGGAACGCCGGACACAGGGGGGCTTTGAGGAATATGCGGTATGGAGTTGTGGTGCCGGGAACATTTCTGTCCCGGCCCAACCGGTTCATCGCCCACGTGGAGACGGCGGAGGGACCCCAGATCTGCCACGTGAAGAACACCGGACGCTGCCGGGAACTGCTGGTGCCGGGCTGCCGGGTGTATCTGGAGCAGTCGGACAATCCGGCCCGGAAGACGAAATACGACCTCATCGCCGTGGAAAAGGGAGACCTGCTGATCAACATGGACGCCCAGGCTCCCAATAAGGTCTTCCGGGAGTGGGCGGAGTCCGGCGGCTTCGACCCCGCCGTGACGGCGGTGCGGCCGGAGTACACCTACGGCGGCTCCCGGCTGGACTTCTGCCTGGAGACGCCCCGGGGCCTCCATCTGGTGGAGGTGAAGGGCGTCACCCTGGAGGAGGACGGCGCCGCCCGGTTCCCGGACGCCCCCACGGAGCGGGGCGTGAAGCATATCCGGGAGCTTCAGCGGGCGGTGTCCCAAGGGCTTGACGCGACGCTGTGCTTTGTGATACAAATGAAGGGAATCCGCTCCGTGGCGCCCAATGACGGGACCCATCCCGCCTTCGGCGCGGCGCTGCGGGAGGCGGCGGCCGCCGGGGTCCGGGTAGCGGCCTGGGACTGCGACGTCACGCCGGACAGTCTGACCATCCGCCGGCCGGTGCCGGTGATCTTATGACGGCGGGACGCATATCTGCGCCCGGCCGCACATCGAATATTGCATATCAACAACGAGAGCGGGGAATTGGATCGGATGTCACTTGCGGAACTGTTTCTCATCGGCGTGGGCCTCAGCATGGACGCCTTCGCCGTGGCCGTCTGCCGGGGCCTTGCCATGCGGAAGATCCGCTGGGGTCAGGCGCTGGCGGTGGGCCTGTACTTCGGCGGCTTCCAGGCCCTGATGCCCCTGCTGGGCTGGCTGCTGGGCTCCGCCTTCGCGGGATATATCCAGAACGTGGACCACTGGGTGGCCTTTGTCCTGCTGGCCTTCATCGGCGGCAACATGGTCCGGGAGGCCCTGGGCGGGGATGAAGACGAGCCCTGCGGCCCGGCGGGCTGTCCCGTGGACGCGCCGCTGGATCACCGGGAGCTGCTGCTGATGGCCGTGGCCACCAGCATCGACGCCCTGGCGGTGGGCGTCACCTTCGCGTTCCTGGAGGTGTCCATCGTCCCGGCCGTCTCCATCATCGGCGTTACCACCTTCTGCCTGTCCGTCATCGGCGTGGCGGTGGGCAATTTCTTCGGCGCACGGTACAAAAAGCGGGCGGAGCTCACCGGCGGGATCATCCTGATCCTGCTGGGCGTGAAGATTTTGCTGGAGCATCTGGGAATACTGGTGTTATGACGGGAGTGCCGGGGAAGCCCGGCGGCTTCAAAACCTCTTTCCCTGCGCGGGGGTACGGAGGTGCGCCCGTTCCGGGCGCGGGGAAGTGCGGTGAAGACCGCAGGCTTGCGGCTCCGCCGCGGGCAAAACCCCCATTCGTCGTCGGGTCAAACTGCGCTATATTCGGGACGCCCTGCGGGAGAAGGCATCCCTCATACCGCTCCGTTGCCCCCTTGCACACCGTCGCGGCATTGCGATTTCCGGCCCCTTCGGGTCCGCCAATCGCGCCGCTTCCTCGAAACCGGCTCGCTTTTTCCGCCGCTGGCGGCGCTTCGCCGCTTTCCTCTTCCCCACAAAACCCGCTTCGCTGGGCTTTTGTGGGGTGCCCCTCTCCGTGGAAAAAGAGAATGCGCCTTTTGATGGTGTAAGAGAAAAAGGCTCTGGCGGCGGCATTCCGGGCTTCGCCCGGAACGCTCGCGGCGCCTGTTACGAGGGTTTTGGACTGGTAGTAGCCGTGGGTTTTACCTCCAGTGTTTTCTCTTGACCGGAACGAAACTCCGGGTCCTGTCCGGACGCTCCGCCGTTCTTTTTTTGCTGCCGCACCCTGGCAGTTTGAGAGAGCTTGGCACCATTCTTTTGATACTGCCGCGGCAGCAAAACAGAAGCAGAGGGCATCCGAAACCACCCCTTCCACCGATCTCCCGTAACCGCCAAGGTGCGGCAGCAAAACAGAAGCAGAGGGCATTCGGAACCACCCCCAGCTTCCGAAACTGCCATACGCGGTTGAATGGACGCAATCCCTCAAGTCAGCATCCAAATAACCCCCGCAAAAGGCGGGAAAAGGCATTTCAGGCGGAGCCTGAAATGCCGCCAGCGTCTTTTCTCTTGACACCATCAAAAAGCGCTTTCTCTTTTCGGCGCAACCGAAAAGAGAAAGGGGGTTTTGAAGATGCCGGGCTTCCCCGGCACCCCCGTTCTAACGGGAAAAAGGTTCGTCCCCGCGGCGGAGCCGCAAGCCATCGGCCTTCGCCGCAGCCTCCCGCGCCCCGAACGGGGCGCACCTCCGCACCCCCGCGAGGAACCCTCAAAAAGCCCCGCGCCAGGGGCAAATCCATCCACCCCGACGATGAAAAGGAAAAAGGAGGAACTCATGCACTATTCCGGTTCTGTCTACCGTCCCCCCAGCGAGGCCCACAGTCTCATCGTCCAGGTGACCGTGGGGTGCAGCCATAACAAGTGCGCCTTCTGCAACATGTACAAGGACAAGACCTTCCGCATCGTGCCCATCGAGCAGGTGATGGAGGACTTGGCCTGGGCCCATAACGCCTGGCCGGGCATCATCCGCCGGGTGTTTCTGGCGGACGGCGACGCCCTGATCCTGCCCACGGAGCATCTGCTCCGGATCCTGGATTATATCCGGGAGAATCTGCCGGAGTGTGAGCGGGTGTCCGTTTATGCCAGCCCTAAAAGCGTCCTGAAAAAGACGCCGGAGGACCTGAAAACTCTCCGGGCGGCAGGCCTGGACCTGGCCTATCTGGGCCTGGAGACCGGCAACGAGGCCCTTTTGCAGAAGATCAACAAGGGCGTTACCGTGGCCCAGCAGATCGAGGCAGGACAGAAGCTGAAGGCCGCCGGAATCGGCCTGTCCGTGACGGCCATCAACGGCCTGTCCGGCACCGTGGGCTGGGAGGACCACGCCGTGGACACGGCCCATGCCCTCAACGCCATGCGGCCTGACTATATCGCTCTGCTGACCCTCCGTATTTATACCGGCACCCCCATGCACCAGTGGGTGCAGGAGGGCAGCCTGACGCTGCCCAACCCCATGGAGCTGATCCGGGAGACCCGGCTGTTCCTGACGGAGATCGACTGTCCCGGCGCCGTGTTCCGCTCCAACCACGCCAGCAACTATCTGGTGCTGGCGGGAACGCTGAACCAGGACCGGGAGGCCCTTATCAAAAAGTGCGACGACGCCCTCCACGGCGACGCGCCCCTGCGCCGGTTCGTGGAGCTGGGACACTGACGGTATCCTCAGAAAACGACAGGAGCCCGGAGACCCTGAAAAGGGTCCCCGGGCTCCGTTTTGTTTCCCTTATTCCGGCAGCAGGACTGCTGTTCCGGCGGCGAGGCTCTCCGCCACCCGGATGCACCGCTGGTTTCCGCTGCTCCGCCAGGGCAGGTCCGTCCGGGCCAGATCCGGACGGAAGGGGCCGTCCACCAGCACGTCCGTGGCCGCCAGCAGCGCCCGCTGGGCGTCGGTGCCGCCGGCCAGATCCTCAAAGGTGCGGCTGGTCCAGCACCACACGGTCTTTCCCTGGGCATGCACCGCCGTTGCCAGCGCTGCGCAGTCCTCCGCCTGATCGAAGGGCTCGCCGCCGGAGATGGACAGCCCCTCCACGTCCTGGGACTCCATCTGATCCAGCAGCTCCTCCAGGGGGAAGTCCACCCCGGCGCCGGGCCCCTGGGACGCCGCGCAGCCGGCGCAGTGATGCTGGCACCCCGGCAGCAACACCACAAACCGCTTTCCCGGTCCGTCGGAGACGGAACACTGTCTGATTCCCGCAATGACCATGATGTAAGCTCCTTTCCAGTGTGCTGAATATTCTGATGTTCCCATGGTATCATTCCGGAGGCGGCGCTGTCAAGCCGTGCCCCGGACGCCGTGCCCAGCGGACAGCCGCCGTCCCGGGGATGGCGGAGCGCCCGGCGGCAGGGATGAGGGGCAAAATGGAAAAAACGGAATATTTATTCAAAATTTGCAAATAAGTGGGAATCGCTGATGAAAAAGCGGAAGACGCCGCGGACGGAAGCCGTTTTCCGCCGCCCGGGCAGCCGGCGCCGCTGTGTTAAATTTGAAACAACAGTTGATTTGTATGGCACGGAATGGTAAAATATTAGGTACGATACAAATGCCCTCCCAATCTGCTGAAGACTGGGCAGAACCGTTGCTCACAACAAGTCCGGCGGAGGCGGCATGGGTATTGTGGACGCCGGCTTTCGGCGTTCAGCACACAGGTCGTGATGGGAGCGAGGACGCTCTGAGGGCGGGGACCGTACCGGCTGTGCCGGGGCCGGGCGGATGGCGATATCCGCGCGGCGCGGGCGGAGAGACACGGAGGGATCCCGCCGCGGAGCAGAAAGACTTTCGCGGAAGGCGGCGCTGCCGCGGCGGAAGACTGTCTTGGATCGCTGCTCCCGTGGGCCGCTGCCGTCCGGAGGGGGCGGCGGAGGACTCATCTTTATGGTGGTCCGAAGACAGGGAGGTGACTGCCCCGGCAACTGACCCGGTTTCACAGCGAAGATTTATCGTTTGAAAGTGAGGAGTGAAGAAAATGAAGAAGAGACTTTCAGCGATCGTCATGGCTCTGGTCATGGCGATGTCCCTGCTTCCTGTATCCGCACTGGCGGACGTGCAGGAGGACACACTGAAGCCCGCGGACAAGTACTACACGTATGCAGGCACGGAGACGACGGCCAACGCGGCGGACATCACGCTGTCCAAGACGGCGGAACGCGCTGTGGATGAGGCAGGCAATGTTTTGCCCGGCGTTTATAACGTCACCCTGACTGCCACGGCCAAGGAGAAGGTCACCCCGGTCCCCACCGAGGTAGTCTTTGTCCTGGACGGCTCCGGCTCCATGAATTTCTGCACGGATTCGGAGGGCTATATCAGCCATCAGCATAACAATAACCCGTTCAGCTTCGGGTACTGCAACTATGATTCCGGGACTGAAACCTGCGAGGTCCTGAAAAATAATGCCCATGTACATACATGGGACAAGAATAATGTTGCCTATTGCAGCCTGGTGAAGAACGGCAGCAGAACGAGCCGGTGGGTTTATGCCACCCAGGCCATTGCGGACATGGCGGGCAACCTGGGAACAGAGAACATTAGCTGTGAATATGTTCTGTACCAGGGTAGAATAGGCGGCTGGGTCGGCGGTCCGATCTCCGGCGGTTATGTCAATGCCAAGCTGCTGGGTGCCAATGAATCCTACAGTGACTACTCCCCTGAGGGCGGCACGTACCTGACGGCGGGTGTTGATGCTGCACTGGATTATTTCAACAGCAGCGCCAGCAACAGCAATGCCAACAAGATCATGATCATCGTCGGCGATGGCGAAAGCGACGATGGTTATCCCAAGGAGACCGAAAGGATCCCCTTTGTCGGCACCAGAACGACGGAGTTCGGCCAGTTCAAGAAGAACGGCGGCGAGGTCTACACCGTTGGCTTCACCTTCAGCAGCAGCAATTTCCACGCGCTGGCCACGGATGCCAATCATCAGCTCAACGCCAACAGCAGCGACGAGCTGAACATTGCGCTGGAGAAGATCAGTGAGCACATCAGCGGCCTGGTCACCGATCCCATGGGTCCCCTGGTGGATCTGGTGCAGCCCGAGGACGGCACCGGCGTCACGGTGACGGACGAGGATCTGCCCGCCGCCGCGGTCAATGGTTCCACCATCACCTGGAACGATGAGGGCGGCCTGGACACTGTGACCCTGACCTATCAGGTCACTGTCAAGGATGCCGAGAAGAAGGCCGGCGAGTTGGAGGTCTATCTGAACGGCGACGCCAAGCTGAACTACATCTATGACGGTGCGTCCCGCAGCGTGGCGTTCCCCCGGCCCTATGACACCTTTAAAGCGGCTACCCTGACCGTGGACTATCAGCTGAACGGCCAGACCGTGAAGACCGACAACGAGTGGCTGCTCCTGGAGCTGGGAGATAAATTTGCCACCGTGATCCCTGCTGTCGGCGATGAGATCACCATCGACGGCGTTACTTACTATGTGGTCAGCGCCGATGAGAAGCCCGTGCCTGAGAAGGCCATTGCGTATAACGCGCTGGTGACCCTGAGCACTACGGCACCCACGACTCCGACGGATCCCAGCGTCCCCACGACGCCCACGACTCCGACGGATCCCAGCGTCCCCACGACGCCCACGACTCCGACGGATCCCAGCGTCCCCACGACGCCCACGACCCCGACGGATCCCAGCGTTCCCACGACGCCGACGACCCCGACGACTCCCACCGAGCCGACGACTCCCACCGAGCCGACGACTCCGACTGAGCCGACGACTCCCACCGAGCCGACGACTCCCACCGAGCCGACGACTCCCACCGAGCCCACGACTCCCACCGAGCCGACGACTCCCACCGAGCCCACGACTCCCACCGAGCCGACGACTCCCACCGAGCCGACGACTCCCACCGAGCCGACGACTCCCACCGAGCCGACGACTCCGACTGAGCCGACGACTCCCACCGAGCCGACGACTCCCACCGAGCCGACGACTCCGACTGAGCCCACCACGCCCGACAATGTCGGCTACACGGTCGTGGCCCAGTACTACGACGGCGGCAATCTGGTCAATGAGACGCCCGTGGAGCTGACCAGCGGCACTGAGGTCGTCGGTGCCACCATCACCATCGTCCCGCAGGACAGTTGGGCGACCTATGGCGGCAAGGACGACTATCGTCTGACCACCTCCGATCTGAACCTGACCATCACGGCCGACGCGTCTGCCAACGTCCTGACCCTGCGCTATGACCGCAGCGACAACAGCTACAGCGGCGGCGGCGGAAACGGCGGCGGAACCGGCGGCGGAACCGGCGGTGGCGGTGGAAACGGCGGCTCCGCGCTGAACACCAAGGATCACTTCTCCTACATCATCGGCTACAAGGATGGTACTCTGCGTCCCAACGGCAACATCACCCGCGGTGAGGTCGCTACCATCTTCTTCCGTCTGCTGACCGACGACGCCCGCGAGGAGTACTGGTCTCAGACCAACGACTACACCGATGTGGCGCCTGAGAAGTGGTGCAACAACGCCATCTCCACTCTGAGCAACATGGGTGTCATCAGCGGCTACAGCGACGGTACCTTCCGTCCTGACAGCAGCATCACCCGCGCGGAGTTCTCCAAGATGGCTGTGAACTTCTTCGACTACACGGTGAAGGAGTATCAGGGCTACTTCCCCGACGTGGAGGAGTCCGACTGGTATGCCGTCTATGTGGAGGCCGCCAAGGAGATGAAGCTCATTGAGGGCTACACCGACGGCACCTTCCAGCCCGACAAGGCCATCACCCGCGGCGAGGCCTGCACCATCATCAACCGCACGCTGGGCCGCGTCCCCGACAAGGACCGGATGCTGCCCACCGAGGATATGGTGACCTGGACTGACATCTGCCCGCAGGTCTGGTGCTACGAGGCCATGATGGAAGCCACCAACAGCCACACCTACAACTGGGTGACCGTCAATGGCGAGAAGGTGGAGAAATGGGTCTCCGCAGAGGACCAACGCGACTGGGCCGCTCTGGAGAACACCTGGTCTACCGCTCATTCCGCTCCTGGCGGCGAGGTCGTGCAGTAACACAGCCTGGACCCCACCGTCTGCTGAGCGGACAGCCAACAGCACATAAGAGCGCTCCCCCTGACGCAGGAATGCGTCAGGGGGAGTTTTTTTGCCTGAAGCGGACGGCGGAGTGCGTGAACGGCACGTCCGCCCTGCGGTGTCAAAGGTCGCACAGCACCTGCAGCCCCTCGAAGAATTTGTCGATGGAGGGCCGGCCACCATAGGGGGATTTTCCCCGGAGCAGATCCATTTCGCTGCGGATGGCGTCAAAGTTGAACAGGGTGTGGGAGTACCGGTCGAAGATATCGCTGTAGTAGTCCTCAATGCCCAGGGCGGCGGTGTTGGTCAATCCACGGCGGATGGCCCGGCGGATGCGCTGCTTGACGATCTTCGGGTCCTCGCCCAGCTCCTCCGCGTAGGCGTTGAGGGTGGTCTTGCTGTTGTAGGGCTCCCCGCGCTTCTTCATCAACTGGCAGACGTTGATGATATCCTTGGTGCCGCTCTCGCCCAGCATCCCCACGGAGCCCAGGACCTTGCGGACCCTGCTGAGGGTGTTGTCCGCCGGCTCGGGGGGCGGCGTCTGGGCCGCGGGGGGAGAGGTGCCCATGACGCTGCGGATGCCGCTGAGGACGGAGGCCATCTGCCGCTTTTCCACCACCCGGCGGATGACGTTTTCAATCTCGATGAAGTTGTTGGGCTTGGTGATGTAGAACTCGATGCCGGCCTTGTAGGCGTCGGAGATCATATTTTTGTCCACTACCTGGGAGACCATGATGAAATCAATGCCGGGGTCGGTCTCCCGCACCTCACTGACCACGGTGATGCCGTCCTTCACCGGCATCAGCAGGTCCAGCACCACGATGTCCGGTTTTTTGGCCAGGATCTCCGCCACGGCCTTCTCAGAGTTGGTCTGGGTGCCGATGACCTCGCCCAGATTCCGGGTCTCGATGATGTTGCTCAATACCTTGACGGAGCTGATCAGATCATCCAGAATATAGAACTTCATACCGGTTCCCTCTCTCTCAGCGCAAAGTGCTTTTCCTCCAGCCCGGGTTCCGCTGTGGGGTCCACGGCGAACTGATCCGCCGGGATGCGCAGGGTGAAGATGGTCTCGCCTCGGCCGCGGCCGGAGGCGGCGACGCTGGCCACGCTGATATCGCCGTGGAACTGATCGGTCAGCAGGTCCTTCACCAGCGTCAGACCCAGGCCCCGGTTGATGTCGCCGGTCTGCTCATTGTACTTGGTGGAGAAGCCCGGCTCGAACAGCACATCCAGGACATCCTCCGGGATGCCCGGACCGTTGTCCCGGACGGTGATGACGCAGAACTTCTGGCTCGTGCCCACGGTCTCGGCGGAAAGCTCCTCGCCGCCGTCCTCATCGGGCTCGTCCCCGGTGTGCTCCATCAGCTCCCGGCACTGGACGGAGATCTCACCCCGGCGCAGCTGAGAGCCCTCAATGGCGTCCAGGCTGTTGCCCACCAGATTCCGCAGGATGCTCATAAAGGAGAAGTGGTTCTCAATGATGTAGTCCCTGTCGAAGCTGTATGCAAAGGAGATGGAGAGATGGCGGAGAGAGGCGTTTTTGTCCACGTCCACCGCCAGGATCTTCAGAATGTCCGACAGATGGAGACTGGTGCCCTTGAAGTCGCTGAGGAAGTTGTCCTGAAGGCCCATAATGACCCGGCGGTAGCCCTTTTTGATCTCATGGATGTCCTTGGCGATCTCCAGGGAGATGTTCTGCAGGCTCTTGGGATAGTTCTCCTTCTCCAGGGTCTTGTACAGCAGGAAGGCGTTTTTCATCACGTCCTCGATCTCGTTCATGTTCTTCTCCATGAAGTAGACCTCGCTGTTGAAGGTGGAGGCCATCAGCACCAGCTTTTTGTAGTTCTCCTCATGCTCCGCCTTTTCCAGCAGGGATTTGTACAGGTCCGAGGCGACGCACACCAGCAGAATGACGAAGCTCCGGACCAGGGCCAGGACGATTAGGCCGAAGAGACGCTCCAAGGTAAAGAACTGGTGGAAGATGAAAAACCGAACCAGCATCTCCACGCAGTTGGAGAGAAAGTCGCTGCCGGCCAGACGCAGATAGAATCTCCAATAGGGTGCGTAGCCCTGGGAACGGAACAGCACACCGAAGATCAGGGCATAGGAGAAGAAGAACGCCATGTCCGGCAATACCAGGCGGGCGGCATCCAGCAGAGCTTCTCCCTGCCACAGCACGATGAGCAGACGCACCAAGGGGGAGAAGATGCCGACAAGGAAACAGGCTTTGATGCAGTCCAGATCCTTGAAGAGATAGAGGAAGATCCCCATCATCACCACGGAGAGGGCGATGATGAAGCCGTCCACAAACATGTTGACATAGATCTGGGACGCGATGGAACTGGCGGCCACCATCAGGAAAAGTCTGGATCTTTTGTGCATGGCAAAACTCCCCCCTTTATGAATAGTATACCTGCTTCCATTGTAAAAATCAAACAGAAACGAGCCGCTTCTGTTGAATCTTTTTGAAGATTTTGACGACTTTTTGAAGCTGCATGAGTCTTTTTGAAGACCGGTGAAGTTTCCCGAATCTGCCGCGTATAGTGGAATCACGGAAGCATCGTCCCGGCAGACATCAGGTTTCACCCCTCCGTCGGACAGGTCCGGGGAGGGACCGTGAAAACAAGAGAGGAGTAATGGTATGAAAAAGTTGTTATCCGTTCTACTGGCATTGGCAATGGTGTGCGGCATGACTGCCTGCGGCAGCAGCGGCGGAACCGGAGGAAGCGCCGCCGCGGACGAGGGCACCATCAAAGTGGGCTGGATCGGCGCCCTGACCGGTGACCAGGCACCCTGGGGCACCTGTGAGAGTCAGGCGCTGCAGCTGTACATCGACAAGCAGAACGAGGCCGGCGGCGTGCTGGGCCGTCAGCTGGAGCTGGTGAAATACGACACCAAGGGCGACGCCAATGAGTCCGTCAACGCGGTGAAGCGGCTCATCGCCAACGACAAGGTCTGCGCCATTCTGGGACCCAACGCCTCCGCGGCGGCCATCGCCATCAAGGGTGCGCTGAACGAGGGCAAGGTGCCTGATATCGCCACCGTAGCCACCAACCCGGCCATCACCGTCAACGCGGACGGCTCCGTCAACGCATACAACTTCCGCGTCTGCTTCACGGACCCCTATCAGGGCGCCGTGGCCGGCGGCTACGCGGCTGACGAGCTGAAGGCCAAAACCGCCGCCGTGCTGTACGACGTGGCCAGCGACTACTCCCAGGGCTTCACCGAGTACTTCATTGAGACCTTCGAGTCCAAGGGCGGCACGGTGGTTGCCAAGGAGGGCTTCAAGGCCGGCGACACCGACTTCCGTCCCCAGCTGACCAAGATCAAGGAAGTTGATCCCGACGTCATCCTGATGCCCTACTTCTACAAGGAAGTGGCCCTGTCCGCCAACCAGGCCCGCGAACTGGGCATCGACGCGGTCCTGATGGGCGGCGACGGCTGGCCCTCCGACACCCTGTTTGAGATGGCGGGCAGCGCCATTGAGGGCAGCTACGTGGTCAACCACTTCGACTACAACGATCCCGCCGCGTCGGAGGTCACCGAGGCCTACACCGCCAAATACGGCGTCGCGCCGGAGATTAACGCCTACATGGTCCATGACGCGTTCCAGCTGCTGATCGCCGCCATCGAGAAGGCGAACAGCGCGGACTCCGAGGCCATTGCCGCGGCCCTGACCCAGGTAGAGGTGGCCGGCGTCACCGGCACCATCCATCTGGGCGAGGACACCCACGATCCCGTGGGCAAGGAGGCCGCCATGCAGCAGATCGTCAAGAGCGATTCCGCGGCGGACGGCTATGAGTACAAGTTCATCATGAAGTACTCTCCCGACAAATAAGCGGCACGCACAGCAAAAGGGGCAGCGCAGTCTGCCCCTTTTTTAAAAAGAACCTCTCAAGAGAAACGGAGGGAATACCTTGAACGTATTGATCCAACAAGTCATCAACGGCCTGTCCATCGGCAGCATCTACGCGCTGATGGCCGTGGGCTATTCCCTGGTATACAGCATCCTGAACTTCTCCAACTTCGCCCACGGCGGCGTCATCATGCTGGGCGCCTACTTCGGCCTGTACGCGGTGAGCCTGCTGGGCCTGCCCTTCCTGGGGGCGCTGATCGTGGCGGCGCTGCTGGCGGGACTGGTGGCCGTGGTCCTGGAGAAGGTGGCCTACCGCCCCCTGCGGAAGCGGAACGCGCCGCCTCTGTACTTCATCATCTCCGCCATGGGCGCGTCCATCTTCCTGGAGAATCTGGTCATCGTCACCATCGGCCCCACCTTCCGGACCTATCCCCAGATCATCTCCAACGAGCCCTTCACCTTCGGCAGCATCTCCGTCAGCCGCATCGACATTCTCATGTTCGTCATCACCGCCGTCAGTCTGGCGATCCTGATGTTCATTATCGAGAAGACCAAAGTGGGACTGGCCATCCGGGCCTGCGCCTACAGCGCCAGAGGCAGCAACCTCATGGGCGTCAACGTCAACCGGATCATCTTCGTCATCTTCCTGCTGGGCGGCATCCTGGCCGGCATCGCCGGCATGCTGTTCGGAATGAAGTACACGGTCTATCCCCAGATCGGCGTCATCACCAACAAATCCTTCGTGGCGGCGGTGTTCGGCGGACTGGGCAGCCTGCCCGGCGCGGTGGTGGGCTCCATTCTGCTGGGCCTCATCGAGACCTTCGGCGCGGGCTACATCGCCTCCAGCTACCGGGATCTCATCGCGTTTTCCCTGCTGATCGTGGTGCTGGTCATCAAGCCCTCCGGCCTGATGGGCAAGGTCACGGAAGACAAGGCGTAAGGAGGTGGAGATCGATGTTCAGTTGGTTTTACATTGAAGGCATCCTGATCCTGGTAGGCGTCAACCTGATGGTGGTGCTGGGACTGTCCCTGCTCACCGGCTTCACGGGCCTGTTCTCCTTCGGACACGCCGGCTTCATGGCCATCGGCGCCTATGTCTCCGCCGTCTGCACCCTGCGCTACCACATCCCGTTCCTCATTGCCATGCTGATCGGCGCCGCGGCCGCCATGATCATGGCCTTCCTCATCGGCTATTTCACCCTGGGCCTGAAGGGCGACTACTTCTGCATCGCCACACTGGGCTTCGGTGAATCCGTGCGCCTGATCTTCGACAACCTGGAGTTCTTCGGCGGCGCCAGAGGCCTGTCCTCCATCCCCATGGTCACCACCTTTGAAATGGTGGCGGTGATCTGCTTCCTGGCGGTGGTGGCCATGGTCCTGCTGATCCACTCCCGCCACGGCCGGAACATGATCGCCATCCGGGAGGAGGAGCTGGCCTCCCAGGCCATCGGCATCAACGTGTTCCGCTACAAGATGATCTCCTTCGCCATCTCCGCCGCCTACGCGGCCATCGGCGGCGCCATGTACGCCCACTATCTGGGCTATCTCCAGCCCCTGATGTTCCAGCTGACCAAGTCCACGGAGCTGACCATCATGGTGATCTTCGGCGGCCTGGGCAGCATCGGCGGCAGCGTGGTGGGCGCCTTCTTCCTGACGTTCATTCCGGAGCTGTTCCGTGCCTTCGCCAGCTGGCGTCTGGTGATCTACGGCGCGGCGGTCATCCTGGTCATGATCACCTGCCCTCAGGGACTCATGGGCGGCAGAGAGTTCACGGACGTCTTCCGCTGGATCAAAAAGAAGCTCACCGGTAAAAAGGACGAAAACGCCGCCGTCCTGCAGGAAAAGGGTGGACAGAGATGAGAGATGTATTAAAGCTGGAGCATGTCACCAAGCGGTTCGGCGGTCTGACCGCCGTGGGTGATGTGAGCTTCACCATCAAAGAGGGGGAGATCTTCGGCCTCATCGGCCCCAACGGCGCCGGAAAGACCACCATCTTCAACCTGATCACCGCCGTCTATACCCTGACCGAGGGCACCATCACCTTCGGCGACAGGGTCATCGCCAGAGCGGACCCCTACGGCAGCGGCTTCATCGAGGGCATCAAGCGCCGGTTTTTGTGGCATCCCCTGAAGCCCTTCCAGATCGCGGAGCTGGGCATCACCCGCACCTTCCAGAACATCCGCCTGTTCAAGAAGCTGTCCGTCTATCAGAACGTGCTGACGGCCTGCCACAGAAGCGCGGACTACGGCCTGGCGGTGTCCTTCCTACCCCAGAAGATCCCCTTTACGAAAATCGTGCTGCCCTGGGCGAAGAAGATCTCCCGCCAGGAGGACGCCCTGCGGGAGAAGACCGAGAACCTGCTGAAGATGATGGGCCTGTGGGATTACCGGGAGATGGCCGCGGCCAACCTGCCCTACGGCCTGCAGCGGAAGCTGGAGATCGCCCGGGCCCTGGCCCTGGACCCCAAGCTGCTGCTGCTGGACGAGCCGGCGGCGGGCATGAATCCGGAGGAGACCATGGCCCTGCTGGACCTCATCCGGGAGATCCGGGACCGGTTCCACCTGACGGTGCTGATCATCGAGCACCACATGGACCTGATCATGAATCTCTGCGACAGGATCTACGTGCTGAACTTCGGCAAGTTCCTGGCGGAGGGCGTCCCGGCGGACATTCAGAACAACAAGGACGTGGTGGAAGCATACCTGGGAAAGGCGGATGAGTGAGATGAGCGAGATGCTGAAAGTCAGAGACTTAAACGTGTATTACGGCGGCATCCATGCCATCCGCGGCGTGGACATCGACGTGAGACAGGGCGACATCGTCACCATCATCGGCAGCAACGGCGCAGGAAAATCCTCCCTCCTCAACGCCATCAGCGGCATCGTCAAATACCACGGCTCCATCGAGTTCCAGGGAAAACCGCTGCCCACCCAGCCCCACAACGTGGTGAAAAGCGGCATCTGCCAGGTGCCGGAGGGCCGCATCATCTTCGCCAACCTGACGGTGCAGGAGAACCTGAAGATGGGCGCCTACCTGCGGAACGACGCCAAGGGCATCCAGGCGGATTTCGAGCGGGTCTACACCCTGTTCCCCCGGCTGAAGGAGCGGGAGAAGCAGATCGCCGGCACGCTGTCCGGCGGCGAGCAGCAGATGCTGGCCATGGGGCGGGGCCTGATGTCCTCCCCGGAGCTGATCCTGCTGGATGAGCCGTCCCTGGGCCTGGCACCCCTGCTGATCAACACCATCTTCGACATCATCAAGGAGATCAAGGCCATGGGCAAGACGATTCTGCTGGTGGAGCAGAACGCCTTCAAGGCCCTGTCCGTGGCGGACGAGGTGTACGTGCTGGAGCAGGGCGTCATCACCGCCTCCGGCCACGCCCGGGACCTCATCAAGGACCCCAAGATCCAAGAGGCCTATCTGGGCAAGAAGTGATATCCGGAAAAGGAAAGTCCCGGCGGATGGCAGGTGTTCGTAAAACAGCGTTAGCCAAATAACACGAAATGAGCATCCGTCAGACAGGATTGGTCAACAAAAAACACGCCATATTCATGGTGATATGGCGTGTTTTTCTGCTTATTTGTGTTTCCGTTTCCCTTTTCCATGCGGCTGGTATGGCCGTGCCTTGCCACGCTGGTTGGCAGGGCTTTTCATGTGTTTGGATAGCTTTAATACTTCAATGAGATTGATGAATTGCTCCTTGGTAATGGCATCGTAGTCGGGTCTGTCCCAAATTCTGTGTAAACACCGAAATGCGGTGCAAATAGAGCAAAATATATTCAAGGTGGAAGTGGTGCAAGCTGCTGCCGCCTTGTTTTCAAAATAACAG